>JABGQJ010000638.1 GCA_018648945.1 Victivallales bacterium | reverse complement strand
CCCCGAAGCGATCAGGACTTGGCCCTGTAGACGGAATTCGGCAAGGAGCTTGGCGAGGGCTGGCGCGGCGCGCAGATCGGGGGTCTTGATCTCGATGTTGTAGGCGGCACCGGGGAAGGCAACGAGGACTTCGCGAAGGGCGGGAATCGTGATTCCCCTGCCCCGGAACGGGAAGTCTCCCTTGCCACGGAACCTGGCCCCGGCATCCAGTTTCTTGAGCTCGGCCAGCGTGCGGCTGGCGACGGGGCCAACGCCGTTGGTGGTGTCGTCTACCGTGGCATCATGGATGACGACGAGCTGGCCGTCGGCGGTGAGGTGGACATCCATCTCCAGAATGCGGAACCCGGCCTGCCAGTAGTGCTGGAAGAGCGGCACGGTGTTCTCGGGAAACCGCTGCCAGGCGCTGCCGTGGGGCAGAATCCAGGGCGACTTGCCGGGGAACTCAGGGCGGGGGGTGGCAGTGGCCAGCGAGGCAAAGAAGAGGCACAGAGGAAACGCGAGTAGACGGGGCATGGCGGGAAGGCCTCTCATGGGGTAACCGGATTCTGACTATGCCCGCTCGCGCCGGACTTCTCAAGCGGGAATACTACCAGGGCCGGGAGGGGGAAGCGGCCTCAAGCTGGGCTTCCACCTCGTCGGGCAACTCGGGAAAGAAGTCGAGGCCGGAGAGCTTCTCCACCTCATCGACCGTAGTCAGCATGGTATTCGACGATGACCCTTCATCGGCATCGTGGGGCATGATGAAGGCCTGCACACGAAGCCGCCCCTCGTGTTCGTCCACTTGGATCTTGTAGAACGCGTTGGGGATGGGCACGCCCGACTTCATCTCCTCCCGTTCGCCGTGGAAGAGGGGCCCGGCGATGATCCAGACCTCCTGGAAGCGCCCGGTGTAGTTCAGGGCTTCACGCAGTTCGAGGTCCTTCCATGGCCCTGCATTGAGAGCATGCGCCTGGGGCACGATGTTGCTCATCAGGAACGTCTCAAGCTGGGCTTCGCGCCCGTGGCACCGAGCAATGCCGAAATTGGGGGCCAGGTGCCCGCGATCATAGCCGCTGCCGGTGTAGTCTCTGTGTTCGACGCGAGCGACCGTGCGCCGGTCGGTCTCAAAGGACGCCGGACGTTCCCCGGCCTTGGGATCATCGGGCATGTCCATCAACCGGTAGGCGACCCAGACGGGGTTCCTCAGCGTGTCGCTGTAGCCAACCGTGTAGGCACGATTGCGCAGGACGCGGATGGAACCCTCTACTTCCCCGGGCACGGGCGTGCCAGCGTACACGGGGTCCTCGCCCCCCTCGAAGTCGGTCGCAACAAAGGAGTCGCTGTAGTAGAGCGTGTAGATGTCGCGGGCAATGTCGAGCAGACTGATCCGCCGATTGCGCTTGGCGTAGTTGGCCAGGAGCATGCGGACTTCGGCCTGCCGGGTGGGGGGCTGTACCAGGTACCAACCGCCGCCGCTGATGAGCAGGAGCACATTGAGGGCGAGAAACAGCTTGGTCTTCCACCAACGGAAACTACGACTCTTCGATCTCTTCTTGGCCATGGGGCTCCTGAACAACGACGGGTGACGGAGACAGCGGACGTGACAACAACGTAAAGTCTACCGACGATGTTGAGGAGGAATCAACCCCCAGCCGCCAATTCGGCAAGCTGGGTAGCCAAGCGGCGGCGAATCTCGGGCTCCTCAAAGCACAGATTATGCCGCTCGCGGATGTCCTGACGCATGTTGTACAGTTGGGCCGGGGGATCGTAGAGGGCCGGTCTCGGATCGGGACTAAAGCCGCCCGAACCGGTGCCGGCAATGTACTTCCAGTCGCCCTGCCGGAGACCGAAGAGCCCATTGTAGCCATGGTGGACGAGTTCCTCCCGAATAGGGGCGTCCGTACCGCCAAGCAGGGGCAGCAAACTCCGGCTATCCTGCGGGCCGGCGGGCAGCTCGGCCGCGATCACTTCGGCCATGGTGGCGAAGATGTCGAAGAGGCAGACCAACTGGTCGCTGGTCCCCGGCTGCACCCGATCAGGCCAGCGGACGAGGAACGGGATGCGATGCCCGCCGTCCCAGGTGTCGGCCTTCATGCCGCGCAGAATCCAGCTGGGATTGTGGCCAAAGGTCTCGACGACGGTTCCCGGTGCCTCGGTGCTGCCATTGCGGCCCGGGCTGCCGTTGTCGCTGGCCACAATGAGAATGGTGTTGTCGGCGATGCCGTTGCGTTCGAGCGCGGCGGCGACCTGGCCCACCGCATCGTCCATCTGCAGGACCCAATCGCCGTAGATGCCGGCCTCGCTCTGGCCCCGGAACTCGGCGGTGGGAGCGATGGGAGTATGGGGGCCCGTGAGGGGGAAGTAGAGGAAGAAGGGGCCGTCCTGGGCGCGCCGGTCGATGACCCCCACGGCTCGGCGGGTGAGCGCGGGCATGATCTCTTCCAGATCCCAACCCTCGACCATGTGGCCGGGAGCACCATACATGCCATCGGGCTTGACCCGGTCCGGAATGCCCACGGTCTGTCTGCCTTCGATGAAGCAATAGGGCGGGAAGTTGGGGACATCCACCCCGAAGTACTCGTCGAACCCCCAATCCAGCGGACCGTTCTGAATGGGCTGGGTATAGTCGATATCGTCGGACAGCTCGATGATTCGCTCGCGGTCTCCGGGCTTCACGTCATCCGGATTCTGCGGATGGCGGAAGGGCCAGTCCATGCCGAGATGCCACTTGCCCACGCAGGCAGTGGCATAGCCATTTTCCTTGAGGAAGCCGGGCAAGGTCGGCTGGTCGGGGTCGATCAAGGTCCGGGCAAAGGGCCAGAGCACGGAGCGCTGGAGACGTCCTCGCCAGGCATAGCGCCCGGTCAGAATACCGTAGCGGGACGGAGTGCAGACGGAACTTGAGGCATGGCCGTCGGTGAAGCACATGCCCTCGGCAGCGACGCGGTCCATATGGACCGTGCAGATCTTGGATTCGTCATTGAGGCACGAGAGATCACCATAGCCCATGTCGTCGGCGAGGATGAGAACGATGTTGGGGCGCGGCATGGTCGGGACTCCTTCGCTGCCAGTGTGCGTCTTCCCTGAACCTGTACCACGATCCGCAGGAGGTCAATCTCCCCGGACACAAAACGGCCTGCCGACGACGAATCGGCAGGCCGTTGGTTGTCTGGAGTTGCGACTACTACCGGGTGCGCTTCCAGTACTTGTCATAGTTGCCGGTATCCAGCCCTTCCCAGTTGCCGTTCAGAAGGGTCTCGACGTGGCCATCGCAGAACGCGATGTTCGCGCTCCCGTCGTGGACACTGTAGTCCACGCCGTTGCCGCCCTTTCCGGCTGGCCGAGCATAGCACGTACTGGTGGGATTGGTTCCCCAACGGTGGCCGCAATAACGCCCGGCATTGATGGCGTCGTAGATGGCGATCGTGGAGGACGGCGCAGTGACTGGCATCATCTTGCTGTCATAGCTGGTCCTGCCGCCCCGTAAGACGTAGTCGTTCACCTCGTAGGAGACGTAGATCGTCGTGACAGGATGACTCCCGTCGCCACCATTCTCCTTGACCTTGTTCGCCGTCGGGCACTGGAACACGTTGACATCCCCGGCGTAGGTGAGCACATCATGGCTCCACTGCTTCAGAGGCCAGGCGGCCGGAGCATTGAGCTGCGAGTAGTAGCCCGGGTAGGTGTCGTCGTTGTCACCGGCATACATGATGGTGGCGAACATGACCTGTTTGAGATTGCCTCGGCACTGGGTCTGCCGGGCCTTCCCCCTGGCCTTGCTCAGCGCCGGGAGAAGCATGGAGGCGAGAATAGCGATGATGGCAATCACCACCAGTAGCTCAATGAGGGTGAATACACGACGTGGGGATCTACAGGTCACGGGGGTTCTCCTTCTGATGTGGGGGTTTGGCACTCGTCTGCTTGCGGCGGAATAACGTTTATACTAGCAGTAAATTGGTGGAACCGCAAGTTTCTTCCCAGACAAAGGTCTACTGGAAGATGTCGCGGAGCATGCGGGAGGCCGTGTCCACGATGCGGTAGCCTGCTTCGGGAACGAGGCGGGTCCAGAGGATGGGTTCCCCGGAATAGCCGCCGCCGAGAATGCCTTCCATGGTCGGGCAGTAGCCGGAATAGCCGTTTGCCGGGCCACAAACGGCAGTCACGGCGGCGGGGGAGCGACGTTTGATGTTCAGACCGTAGTGACAGAACAGCTCGCAGGGCTGGGTGACCAGGGCGAAATCCCCCACGCGGAGGGCGTGGATGGGCAGGATGTCCTGGCCAGCTTCGCCGAATTCCTCCCGCAGGGCCACACTGCCAAAGGCAAAGAGCTGATCCCAGATGGGGATCTTCTCCCCCGCATCGACTTGGGCGAGCGTGGATCGGGCCTCGGCCAAGCGCTCTTCACTGGGCATGCGGACAGGGATGGGGAGGTCCTCGCTCACGTGAGCAAGTGGCAAGTCGGTGGCGAAATCGGCCTCATGGAGCAGGCGGAGAGTCTCGCCGCAGAGGAGAT
>JABGQJ010000637.1 GCA_018648945.1 Victivallales bacterium | reverse complement strand
GCTGAACTTGCCGGTGAGCAATCCCTGCAGGATCGGGCTGTAACAGGTGATAGAGATATCGTTCGCTAGGCAGATCGGCGCGATCTCCTTCTCCACGATCCGCCACAGCAGGCTGTAGGGGAGCTGATTGACCTCGCAACGACCGTGTTCCAGCAACTCGGTGAGATCGCCCTTGCCAAAGTTCGAGACCGCGAAGGCACGGATCTTGCCCTGCTGCTTCAGCTTGTCGAAGTCGGCCAGGATCTGCTCGATGGGCACGGTGCGGTTGGGCCAGTGCAAGTGGTAAACATCAATGTAGTCGGTACCCAGGTTCTTCAGGCTGGCCTCGCAGGAGGCGGTCAGATCGGCGAAGTTACCCGCGTGGTTCGGGCTGGCTTTGGAACCGATCACGACTTGGTCGCGACGACCCTTCAGGGCCTTGGCCAGAATCTGTTCGGAGTAGCCCGCGCCATAGCCCTCGGCGGTATCCAGGAAGTTGACGCCACAGTCGAGCGCCGCGTGAATGGCGGCGATGGCGTCGCTCTCTTTCTGTGCGCCCCAGGTGGCATCGCCGACGATGGCCCAGCACCCCATGGCGATGGGGGAGACGGTCAGATCGGTACGTCCGAGAGGACGGCGGAGGGCAGGCGTGGCGCTCATGGTCAGTTCCTTGCTGTGGTCGAGGAGAGTGAGTTCGTGCCACAACATAGCGCCACTTCACCAGATCGGGACCGGGATCGGGACACCCGGAAACGAAACAGGGGGACGTGCCATGCGGCACGTCCCCCTGTGGAGAAGATCAGCTGGATCTAGCGAGCGTAATACTCAACCACGCGCATGATCTCGACGCCGGCGGGAATCTCTTCCGGCAACGGCTCGCGAGCCACGAGCACGCGGCAGTGTTCCTTGTCCAACTCAAGATAGGGAGGAGGAACGAGGTCGGTGCTGCGGGCGATCTCGGCGATGGCCGGGGACTTCTCGGCGCTGATCGAGATGACCTGACCGGCGCGCACGCGATAGCCACCGCGATTGACGATCTTGCCGTCGACGAGTACGTGGCGGTGGGAGACAGCCTGCTTGGCGGCGAAGATGGTGGGGGCGAGTCCGCTACGGTAGATCACCGAAGTCAGACGCAGTTCGAGATGGCGCAGGAGCTTCTCGCCCGTGGCACCAGTACCCGACTTGGCCTGCTTGTAGACGAAGCGGAGCTGTTCCTCGCTCAGCTGGTAGTGCGTCCGCAACTTCTGCTTCTCGAGCAGCAACTCACCGTAGGTGGAGAGCTTGCGACGACGGCGGTTGTTGCCGTGCTGACCAGCGGAGTAGGGACGACGAACGGAGGGGCATTTGGGGCTACCCCAGACGCAACTGCCGAGACGACGACAGAGCTTGTGCTTAGGACCACGCTTCATGGATTTCGTCCTTGTCTTCGCGCCTGGTCACTCACTTTGGCTGCCTACCTTTCTACACCCGCGACGATTCAATGGGTCGCAAGCTCGACGCCCACAGGGGACGAAGAGGCATATTGCCAGACGACGGAAACGCCTACTATACGGCACCTTGACCGGGAATCAACCCAGAACTGCCACCTGCGGGAAGGCCCAGCAGGGGGGGAGGATGCCGGCCACGTGCCCCCGAGTCCTCCCGCTGAGGTTGAAGAGGACAGAGCTGACGGATAGGTTCGGAGAATGACACCGTTCGTTGCCCGAGACTGAGCGACGGCGGATTCGGAGCCTGCAACAGCGATGGGAACCCAAGGAGAAGAACGTGAGACTGGTTTGCCTCTGCTTATGCGGGATGGTGTGGGTGTGCGGGCCTGCCACGGCGGCTGGGGCAACGGTCAACGCGGCAAATCTGCCCTTGACAGACCTCATCCCCCTGCCCGACCAGACCCTGCCGTTCCAGGAATCTGCGGAACTGACCTTGCCCGCCCTGGCTGCCAAGCCCGGCAGGATCATCGTGCTGGCGTTCAAGGCGGTGTCCTACAGCAAAGGCCCGAGCGGCTGCAACTACAACGCCACGCTGAAGGTGAATGACACCGCTCTGGGCCGGTTCACAACCGGCGGCTCCGAGCGGCTCATGGGCCGACCGGCCATGTTCGAATTCGTCGATACCCACCGGGGCGTCTTCCCCGTCTTCTCCGGGGCCCGCCTCATGGTGCTCTTCGCGCCCGACGCCGCGACCGGCGACGGCATGACCAGCGACAAGCTGGGCGCCACCTTCGCGTTCGACATCTCCGACGTGGCGCGCGGGGTGGATGGCAACACCCTGACGCTCGTCAACACGCGGGTGAAATCGGCCCTTGCCAAGCGGCTGGATCTGATCGTGACCGACCTGCGGGTTGGCTGGCTCGACAAGGCGCTGATCCCCAAACCGCCCTCCCGCGTTCCCGAGCGCGGCCCCATCGCCAAGCGCGTGTCAGCGGCCGGGCTGGAATTGGCGCAAGGCACGGGCGGCGGTTTCACGGTCGCGGGCGGCGACGGCCTGCGACTGCGCGTGGAGACGGCCATCGGCATGGACGGCAAGATGCCCTCCGACCTGACCGCCGATGACCAGGCCGGCGCGCGTGCCAAAGTGACGGTTGCCCCGTACGGCGAAGCCGGCTACGAGATGACCGCCGAGTGGGCGGCGTTTCGACTGCGCCGGACGGTCACCATCGAGAATGGCCTGGTCGTCTGGAAGGAGCGGTGGACGAACACCGGCGAGGCCGTCGCAGGCCTGCCCTTCCGCCATCGGATCTTCTTCGACGGCGAGGATCCCAAGTGCTGGATCGGCGGCGATCCCGACATGTCGGCCGTGGCGGGCATGCCGAAGAACCCGACGCTCTTCCTGCAATCGAGGAAGCAGGCGGGACATGGCATGGGGGTGACTGCGGAGAGCGATTGGCTGCGCTTGCTCATGTGGGCACGCGTGGCGGGCGGCGTGGCGGAGATCTACAGCGAGAACACCGCCCTGCCTGCCAAGGGGAGCATCGACTTCGAGCTGACCATCACCCCCGTGACCGATGGCGGCTCCTACTGGGGTTTCATCAACCGCGTGCGCGAGCGTTGGGGACTGAACAAAGCGGGCGTCCCCTACCCCATCTTCTGGAGCTATGCCCGCACAGAGCAGGGAAACACGCCTGGGGAACGCCTCCACAACGCCCTCGGCCACCTTGGCCCCATCGTGATCGCGCACGGAGGGTGGGCGCGGTTGACCGCCGATTCCCGGATCGTCCGAGGCGGGCGCTACCCGAAGTTGCCCGAGGGCGCGCCACGCACGCCGGGCCCCAGTCCGGATCTGGACCTGGACGCCTTCCTCACCTTCCAGCACCGCGAAGCCTACTGGAAGCAGTACCGGCTGGAAGTCGAACGCCTGCACGAGGCCTGTCCCGACGTGAAAGTCATCAAGCTGATGCATCCCGCAATGGAGGTGGCCTACAGACCGCTCAAGCACCGCTGGCCCTATGCGGCGTGCGAGATCGCCACGGCCACGGGCGGTTGCTTCCAGGACGCGCACTACAGTCGCGCCCACTTGGGCGATGCCGTGAACAAGGGCTGGGGCGTGCTCTACTACTGCCCACGGCCCGGCAGCCGGTACCTGGCAGCCCTGTTGCGCGATGTTCGCCGGGCCATGGACGAGTGCGGAGGCGACGGAATCTACTTCGACGAGTTCAGCTGGGGCGGTGCCAAACGCGGCTACAGCCGCTACGACTACGGCCGTTGGGACGGCTACTCGGCCGACTTGGACAAGGCCGGCACCGTGGTGCGCCTGAAGGCCGACAACGCCCACATCGCCGAGGTCTCGCAACTGGAAATCGTGCGCGAGGTGCTGATGCGCAACAAGCTCTTCCTCGGCAATGGCACCGGCGTGCTGCGCAGCGTGAACCAGTTGCCGGTGGCACGCTTCACCGAGGGTGGCAACGGGCACGGCAAGATGGCGAGCGGGCACCTCGCCAATGTCCCTCTCGTGCTGGGGAACTTCGGCAGCAGCAAGACCCGCAAGGATGTCTTCAAGAACGTCAAGGAATGCCTGGAAATCGGCGCGGTCTATTCCCCCATGCCCGTCAACCTGCTTCTGGAAGGCCCGGACAACTTCGTCTGCAAGCTCTACCCCATCACCGTGCGCACGCTCGGGGCGGGGACCATCCTGGGCAAGGAGCGGCTCATTACGTCGAAGCCAGGCACCTTTGCCTGGCCCGGCACGCAGGCCCGAGCCCGGATGTACATCTACGACGAGAACGGCGACCTGAAGAGCAAGGACATCGTCACGCTGACGGCCGGTGAGAACCGCATCGCCCTGGCCGCTGGCGAGCTGGTCATCGCGGAACTGATCCCCTAGCGGGCGGCGGTCACCACCGGCAATTCAGCACCAGCGGCGCGAGCAAGGTCGGCCCGAACCAGGCGCCAAAGGGACTGGCCTCGTTCGAGTTGCTGATCCGTGAACCCGCGCCAGGTTGGCTGGCACATGGCATCGTGCCTCGTGCACGGATAGGCGACGCGCAGGGGACCGGCGGGCAGTTCCGCCGACGCGAAGAGCTTCAGCGGTCCGGGGG
>JABGQJ010000636.1 GCA_018648945.1 Victivallales bacterium | reverse complement strand
GAGGAGGTCCACTACCCGGCTCAATTCCTCGCCCAGATGCCGCACGAGCTGACTGCGCGCGGACCCCAGGTCCGCAACCTGCACGCCTCGCCCCGCCAAGGCCCGCAGCAGCACATCGGGCGACCCCGACTGCACAACCCGTCGCAATTCGTCGCCGCGCAAGAACCTCGACCACCTGCCATGCAGGTTGGCGAAGACAAAATCCTGGCCAGGGGCAATGGTGCTCGGGACGTTCACTGAAGCCTGCCTATTGCATCAACGGAGCAGAAAAAGGCAAAGCCCATAATATGCCTTCACTACGGGGACGGGCCAACCGTCGCTGCTTCGGTTGTGGATTCACCCACGATTCGTGCCGCAACCATTGTCTGGGGTTGGGCGGCGGATGCGGGGGTGGCCCTGCGGCAGAATGCAGAATGGGTTTCCGGCAAGGCCGGGCACTGGTTGCACGTGTGCCTGGGCGTCCCGTCGGACGAATCGGCCGGATCGGTCGGATCGGACCCGCGGGGCGTATGGTGCGCGAGCAGCGGCTGGCCCCGCGCGGGCTTCTGCGCTTCCCCGCCTCGTGCCAACTGGGGACCCTCGCATCGGTGCGCGAGCAGCGGCAGTCGCTTGGCGGAACGGCTGTCCGCAGGGCGGCAGCCATGCCGCCAAGCCTTCACGAGGGGTCCGGGAAGATGAGTCTCCCCGGCGGGGGTTCGGGGCTGGCCCCGTCTTCCTTCTTCCTGGCGCCCCCAAGACAAGCGGCGAGACGCCGCTTCCACTCTGGGGAGCAACGGCAGCCGCACCGCCAAGCCTCCACGAGAGGTCCGGGGAGACTCGTCTCCCCGGCGGGGCTCGGGGCTGGCCCCGCTTCCCGTTCCCTCGCCTTCCCTAGGCCATGGCCGGAATACCGGCGGCGGCGCGGATCTTCTCCATCACCGCGACGCGCACGCGCACGCTTTGCGGCGTGATATGGAGCGGCTTGCCATCGCGCAGAGATGCATGGAGACCGCGATAGAAGAGGAGCACTGCGCCCGGCGGCGGGGCTGCCCCCGCGCCACCTGCGTCGCCCTCGCCTTCCGGCGTCCAGGAATCCGTCTGCCACTCCAGCTTCTCACTGTTGTAGCTGCGGTCCGGGGTAGATTCCATGCAGAGCGGACGCCCGGGCATCGACTCGAAGTCCACCCACTTCCATTCCAGCTTCTTGGGGCTGCCATGCAGACCACCGCGCGTTCCTGCGACCACCCAGCGTTCCTGCGCATACGCCCAGACATCCGTCAGCTCAAGCTCCACCGTCGGGTGCCCTTCGCCGGACAGGATCACCTTCAGGTGGTCCTCCGCATCGCCACTGCACAGATTCCGTGAGGCCTGCGCCCACACACAGGGATCATCGCCACCAAAGAGCGCGACCGTGTGGTCCAGCGGATGTGGCCCATTGTTGTTGAGGGCTCCGCCGGCATACGTCCGCGACGTCTGCCAATCCCAGCGGCGCTTGAACCCATGCCAGCTGGTCCGGATATGGATGACATCACCAAGGATACCCGAATCAACGATCTCCTTGACTTTGCAGAAGTCCTCCTCGTACCGGCGCTGTTGGAACGGCGCGATCAGCCGCCCCTTGCTCTCGGCCAGCTCGATCATCCGGTCCGCATCCGCCACCGTCAGCCCGAACGGCTTCTCGCAGAGCACGTGTTTTCCCGCCGCCAGCGCAGCGCAAGCATGGGGGGCATGCAGGTGATTGTAGCTGGCCACGATGATCAGTTCGAGTTCGGGATCATTGAACAGATCCGCTTCGTTGGCGGCCGCCCGGCACCCCATGTCGGCAGCGACCTGCTGCATGCGGGGCTCGTTGACATCGTAGACCGCCGCCACCTCGAACATCTCCGGAATCGTCCGGATCATGCCGCAGTGAATACCCCAGCCACTACGCCCGAGCCCAAGGATGCCGACCTTCACAGGATTGCTTGCCATCGTTCGGTTCTCCAGATTGAGAGCAACTGGGACACGGCCAATCCGCGTCCCGTTCACAGGTCATCCACCCATCATAGCCCGTATCCGGCAAGACTCCACAGCGAACCCGCAACTACACGCCCCCTTCCTCCGGCAGCTCCCGTTCGGCCAGTCCCGGAACAGCCCCCTTGGGCCGGCCCGTCTCCTCGGGGCCGTCTTGACAAACTGGCACTGGGAACTGACCTTTACGTTACCGCTTCCAGGGCAATGCAGAAGGAGCGCTCAGATGGCCGTCCCTCATTCCCCCACTGTCCCCCTGCTATGCGTCAGCCGTGCCGGGGTCCAGGACAACTTCCACCGAGGGGCAGCAGTGGCGGTGGACGATGAAGGGAAGGTCCTGCTGGCCGTTGGAGATCCGTCCTGCCGAGGCTACATACGGTCGGCAGCGAAACCCATTCAGGCGATTCCCGTGCTTGCCTGCGGGGCGGCGGCGGCATTCGGTTTGGACGAGGCCGACATCGCCATTGTCTGCGGTTCCCATCGGGGCGGCGACGAACAGGTCAGGCAGGTGCGCGCGGTTCTGGCGAAGGCTGGGGTCGCCGAGGCGCACCTTGCCGCCGGCAGTGGCATCCGGGACAATTGCTCCGGCAAACACTCCGGCATGCTATCGGCGTGCAAACACCTCGGGGAGGAATTGGCCGGCTACACCTGCCTCTCCCATCCGCACCAGCAACGTATCCTCAAGACCCTCGCCAACGTCTGCGGTCTGCCTGTGGACGACATCCACGTGGGCGTGGACGGGTGCGGCGCGCCCATCCACTACTTCCCGATTCGCCACATGGCCCTCGGCTATGCCCGGTTGAGTCGCCCCGAGATGCACTTCACCCCGGCGATTGCGACAGCCGTTCGCCGCATCATCCCGGCCATGGCCGCGCATCCCGTGGGGCACACGGGCGAGCCCGCCTATGCCGAAGCGCTGGGAGAGGCGCGCTTTCTGACCAAGGCCGGCGGCTCGGGCGTCTACTGCGCCGGTGTGGTCGATCGGGGAATCGGGTTCGCCATGAAAGTGGAGGACGGTTCGCCAGTGCCTCTGAAAGTCGTCTTCACGGAGGTAATGCGACGACTTGGGGTCCTGTCGGAACAAGAGGCAGCTCTGTTCCGCGAACGCTTCTGCCCGACGGTGGTGAACCGGCGAGGCGCCACGGTCGGCAAGACCGACCTACTGTTCTGAGCGCATCCCGCCGCGTCCGTAACGCGCCAAGTCCGCAGCAGGAAGGAGTGGCCACCATGCCGAGATCGTCTGGAACCAACCCGCCGGCCTGCACCTGTCTTCCCGACATTCTGCCGATGCGCGCGAGGTCGGCCGCGATCGACAATTCCCTGGCAGACCGTCTGCACACGGTGCTGCCCGCCGCCATGCGGGACGGCAACATCGACATGTGGATCGTGCTCTGCCAGGAAGACAACCTCGACCCCGTTTTCACCACCATGATTCCCATGGACACCTGGTGCCCGATCCTGCAGATTCTGGTCTTCCACGACCGGGGCGAAGCCGGTGTGGAAGGCATCAATCTCTCGGGGACAAACACGGGCGACCTCTACACCCGGCCCTACACGGGACAGCTGCCGGAGTGCCAATGGCCTTTGCTGAAACAGCTCGTGGAGGAACGAGACCCCGCGCGCATCGGGATCAACATCGGGCAGACTCAATGGGCGGCGGGTGGACTCACGCAGAACCTCTACTCCCAACTTCTGGCAACGCTCCCCGAGCGGCACCGGGAACGCCTGGTGTCGGCAGAGCCGACCTCGACCAAGTGGCTCGCCTGCCTTACCGAGACGGAGATTGGGCTCTTCGAGCACGTGGTGGATGTCGCCCACAGGATCATCTCACACTGCTATAGCAGCCAGGCCATCGAGCCGAACGTGACCACGGTCGATGATCTGCGGTGGCTGTACTGGCAGGTCTGTGCCGACCATGGGCTGGAGGTGGCTTTCCGCCCCTTCTTCGGGATTCGACGTTCGCCGGCGATGGTGGCGCGCCACGGGAAGGGCGACCAGATCATCCGTCCCGGAGATTTCCTGCACTGCGACGTCGGCATCGAGTACCTGCGGCTCCACAGCGATCACCAGCAATGGGCCTACGTCCGTCAGCCCGGAGAGCGCGAAGCCCCCGCTGGTGCCAGGCGTCTCATGGCGGAGGCCAATCGCCTGCAGGATGCCTTCATGGGAGAATTCCGAGCCGGCCTTTCCGGAAACGAGTTGCTTGCGGCCATCTTCGACCGCGCCCGCTCGGCGGGCATTCCGCAGCCAAAGGTATACTCGCACTCCCTTGGGCTCTGCCTCCACGAACCCGGGCCTCTGATCGGGTTGCCGTGGGAGCAGGAGGACACAGGCGAGCGAGGCGAGGTCCGCCTCGAGAACGGCAATGCCTTCACCATGGAACTGTCCGTGACCGCCCCACTTCCCGACTGGGAGGGAGCGGATCTGCGCCTGGCCATCGAGGAGGATGTCATCTTTGTCGGAGACCGATGCCGGGTCCTCGGCGACAGGCAGACGGAGTTCTACCTGATCTAGCCTGGATT
>JABGQJ010000635.1 GCA_018648945.1 Victivallales bacterium | reverse complement strand
CCTATCGCGAACTGGACCGCGAAGGCGTGATCCTGGCCCGCCGGGGCCTAGGCTACTTTGTGACGGATGGCGCCGTTGCCGCCTGCCGGGCCGACCGTGGCGACGCCTTTGCCGACAAGCTCGCCACCGTCGTCCGCGACGCCCGCGATGCGGGTCTCACAGAGGATGAGATTCGTCGTGTTTTCGACCAGATTCTGGAGAGCCGAGTGAAGAGAGGGGAGGACCTATGAACCACGCATTCCGCTCAACTTGGGGTGCGTTGCTTTGGAAGGAATGGCGCCAGCAGTGCCTTCCCTTCCTGTTCCTGGCCTGCTTCTGCCTGGTCGGCTACTTGGGGTACTGTCAATCGGCGGGCGGGAGGCCGGAGCCGACGGGGTGGTTCGTGCTGCTGATTCTGGCGGCCATCTGCCTGGCAGCCAACGGGTTTGCCGCGGAGGGAGACGACCGGACGGATACGTTTCTGGCTGGCCTGCCACTCTCTCGGTGGCGCATGCTGGTCGTGAAGTACCCGATTGCGCTGGGGCTGGCATTCGTCTGCATGATTCTCCCCTCCTTAGTGCTTCGGCCAGCCTTCGGGCAGGTGTTCGCAGGGATGCTGTCCAAGTCGATCTGGTCTGCGCTGCATCCGACCGTGGCGATCTTCCTCGCCACCAGCGCGGTAGTGGCCATTGGCGGCGTTCTCGCCGGCCATGGGGTGGGAGCGATGTGGACGTTGCTGGGCACGGGAGTTCTGGGGGTGGCATTGGGTGTCGTGGTTGCGAACGTGGGCTACCCGTTCGCGCTGGTGGCCGGCGGACTGCGCACCCACTACTTCACCGCCGCCTTCGCTCCCTGGTGCGTGGTGCATCTGTGGCTGGGGGGCGTGTGGCTCCGCCGCCATCGGTCGCGTCAGTTGTGGTGGCGTCTCGGGCTGTGGGCCTGCCTGCTTCCCGTGGCTTCCGTGCTGCCGTCCGCCGCGCTCATTGGCTACCAACGGGTCCTCATGGGGCCACGGGCGTATATCGTGCGAGGCAGGTTCGAGGCGATTCCCTCGCCCAACGGCAGGACCATCGCCCTGACCACCCGCCGCTACGACCACGGGAGTTCGCTGGGAGGCGCCGCTACGTGGCTGCTCGATGCGGACACCGGTAGGACCCGCCGCATCGGCCCGCGGTGGCGCGATTGCCGTTTCGGACTGCATCCCGCCGACCGCAATTGCTGGTCACCGGATGGCGCCCTGGCCCGCCTCTATGTATCTCCCGTCCCCATGAACCGCCGACACATCGGGTGGTTGACGCCGGAGGAGTTGCTGGCGTTGACCGACGAACGACTCGTCCACGTGGAGGAGGGTACGGGCACACTTGGCCCCGGCCGCCCCAAGTACGCCTACCGTTACTCCTCATGGCTGGCCGACGGCACCCGTGCCACCTTCACCCCGGACGCGTGGATCTTCACCGATCCGCAGACTGGCTACGAGACGTCCTGCGTGCACCCGCCAGAGGACGACCCGCTCGATGGCAGGTGGCACCGGACCACGGCACACTGGCTGGACAGTGCCATCGTCAAGCTGAACTTCGAATGGCAGGAGGGGAACACCTATGTCCTGCACCTCTGGCGGAGCGCTCCCGGCCTGCCTCAGGCGGAGCGGCGCGACATCCAGTTCGACAAGGAGGGACGGCGATCTGCCCGGCGTAGGCTCAGCTCGATGCGCATGGGGCCGTACGCCGTGGCATTCTCCCCTGACGGCAACTGGTTGCTGGTCGACGATGCCTTACGCCTCCCGCGCCAATACCTGATCTCGCTGGTGGATGGTGCCACACATCCGCTACCCCCCGAGGTCGGTGCCCGCTACCGCAGCGGCATGTTCACGCCCGACTCCCGCTTGCTGGTCATTCCCTGCACCGAACTCCTGCACGTCTGGAATCTGGCCGAAGGGAAATGGGAGCCAGGGACGCGGGTTCCCGTAGAGGCCCGGCTGCGCCTGAGCCCGAATGACATCGACACCCCCGCCTACGCCATCTCCCCAGACCGCCCGTGGCGCGTCGCCTTGAGCGCCCCTGCGCCAGGTGCCGTCTACGTCGTCGATATCGAGGCGGGCACCGCAACCCGCGTGTTCCGGGGCGGACGCGTTGTTCCCTGGCACAGCCAACCCCCCTGGTTCGGAGCCCAGCGCCTGCTCCTCAAGACCAGGAAGCACCACGCCGAACGCCTCTGGGTGGTGGAAGCCGATGGTTCCGGAAGCCGACAGGTGCTGCCATGAAGAACACACACGCTGCCCGTCAACAGACCTGGAGCGGTCGCGGCCTCGCGACCATCCCTCGGGGCGGATTGCCGATCGAACAGACCAAGCTTGGGATTAGCAGGACGTGGGACGGGTGGTCGCGAGGCCGCGACCGCTCCACACCAGCCCTATGCATGGCCATGATGTGCAGAGAGAAGAGAGGGGAGGACCTATGAATCACGCATTCCGCTCAACTTGGGGTGCATTGCTCTGGAAGGAATGGCGGCAGCAGCGACTGGCGGCCCTGTTCCTGTGCGTCGTCTCCCTCGCCGGCTACCTGGGGTACTGTCGGACAGGCAGCAGCGGCCCGGAGCCGGCGGGGTGGTTTGTCCTGCTGTTGTTGACGGCGGCTTGTTTGGCGGCAAACACATTCGCCGCGGCAGGGGACGACCGGGACGATGCGTTCCTGCCCAGTCTGCCGCTGGCCCGGTGGCGGCTACTGGTCGTGAAGTACCCGACGGTGCTAGGACTGGCCGTGCTCTGCCTGCTGCCGCCAGCTCTGCTCCTCCGTCCACCGCTGCAGGACGTGTTCCAGAGCACGTGGGGCAGGGGGGCATGGATGCCGTTGCCCCCGGCGATCGGCATGTTGCTCCTTGCCACGTGGACCGTGGCGATGGTGGCGGCACTGGCCAGCCAGGGATTGGGGGGCATGGGGGCGCTCTTCGGCACGCTGGCGTTCGGGGCGGCCGAGTTGCTTCTGCTCTGCATCGTGGGATTCGGGGTTCTTGCGTCGGCCGCCGGCGAAGCGCATTTCGGGTTCGCCCAGATTGCCTGCTGGACCGTGCCCCATCTTTGGTTGCTCTGTGTCTGGTGTAGGCGTCGGCCGCCGGAACCATCCCGGAAGCGATTGGGGCTGTTTGGCCTCTTGTTGCTCTCGGCCCCGGTGCTGTATGGGGGAGCGGTCCTCGTCTACCAGCGCACTTGGGCAGGTCCTGAGTACTGGATCGAGGGGAAGGAAGGCATGGTCGGTTGCCATGGTTTGCCCTCCCCCGATGGGCGGAGCATCGCTCTGACGGTAACTCGGGCTGGCGGATCGTTGGCCGGGTTTTCCAGCGCCGCGTGGTTGCTGGATGTGGACACGGGCAAGACGCGCCGGATCGGCCCGCGCTGGCGGGATTGCCGACCCCCGGATTGGGGTTGGGTCGCAACCATCTGGTCCCCCGACAGCAGTGAGTTTTTCCTTCACTCTCGCTCCATATTCCAGCTACCCGGGAGCACTAGGAAGGGCTATCTGAAGGGTGTCGATGAGCACATTTTCCGCCTATTGCACGGAGCCGTCGCCGAGACGAGACGCTGGCCCCACTCCGGCACCACGATCCGATGGCTGGGCAACGGGATCCGAACTGCCAAGACCCCGAACGCGTGGGAGTTCACCAACGGCAAGACCGGCGAGACCACCCGCTGTCGTCATCCCAGTCGTGACGATCCGGTGGACCGGAAATGGCACGGTGCTACCCCCCACTTCCTGAATGAGGCCATCGCCACGATGGCCATCGACGGCGAGACTGAGGGGGCGCGGATCTGCCGCTACTGGCGGACCGCCCCCGATCTGGCGCAGACCAAACGCCGCGACTACTCCCTGCCCGACGACATGATGGTGGAAGAGGTCCGCCCCACGTTCTCGATGGACGAGAAGTGGCTCCTGTTGGTGAGCCCGCGGGATCTTGAGCGGCCATTGTGGTTGCTCTCGTCGGCGGACGGGCAGTGCCAACCGTTGCCATTGCCGAAGGGGTTTCTCGCCTCCAACAGATCGCTCTTCACCCCCGACTGCCAGCTGCTCCTGCTCCCGAGCTTCGAACGGTTGCACGTATGGAATCTACCGGAGGGTCGCTGGGAACCGGGAGTCGCCATCCCAAAGCATGCCAGAGTCAACCAGGGGTGGTCGCCCTACTCCGTTTCCCCTAGTCGTCCTTGGCGCGTGGCCTTCAGCTGTGGCGCCCCCGTGATCGTGATGGTTGCCAATCTGGAGGAGGGGACGACGACCCGAGCGGCCGCCACACCCCCATTTGAGGGGGATGCCCACAGCACGGCAGTCCGCTGGCTGGGGAATGACCGGTTGGTGGTTGGGTCACACCGACCTGCCAAGCTCTGGCTTCTCGAAGCCGATGGCTCGGGAGGCAGGCAGTTGCTGCCGTGAGGGCGACAGAGAGCATAGGAGACACGCAAGATGACAGATGAAACCGATAGCCAGAAGGGCACGACCATGGGTGAGCAGACGGTGGCGATTCAGACGGCGGGGTTGACGAAGCGCTATGGCCGGA
>JABGQJ010000634.1 GCA_018648945.1 Victivallales bacterium | reverse complement strand
TCCTTCTTGCCGTCCACTTTCTCCCAGGTCTTGCCGCCGTCGTTCGAGCCGAGGAGCTTCCACTCCTTGGGATCGCGATTGGGGGCGTCGTTGGCGGTCGTGATGCTGTAGGCGGCAATGGTCGGCTTGGCGTTCGCGGGGAAGCGGTACTCGATCCAAGTGGTCGGGGTCTTGATGCACCACTTGGACTGCGGGTTGTTGTCGAAGGCGTTGCCGTACTGCTCCTTAGGGAAGCCGTCGCCATTGGCCTTGATCGTGCCGTTGACGTCGTCGGTCACGTCCCGATAGCCATCGGTGTTGGCGCTCTCTATCTCAGGCCAGAGGCTGTCATAGCCGGGCTCGAGAACGGCCCAGACCTCGGCCACGTCGGCGACGAAGGCCCCGCGCGGCGCCTTGCCCGCAAGCAGATCCTGCTCGCTCAGCTTGGCCGCCTGACGGAACCAGACGACGCATTGCTTGATGCCGGGATAGGGGTGGTCGGCCTCGTGCTCGTATTCGATGGAGAAGAGACCACTGAATCTCTGACGCTTGAGCTCGGCCAGAATGCCTGCCACATCCAGTTCGCCGGTGCCGAACGGTACGCAGTGGGCATTCTTGGCCTTCGCGCTCATGTCCTTCAAGTGCAGGCTGATGAGGCGTCCCTTGAGCTGCCGAATGCAGACCGCGGGATCGAGCCCGGAGCGCAGCCAGTGCCCCACGTCGGCACAGGCACCAAGGCGCGGGCTACGCCCCTTCGTGGCGTCCAGGATGCTGGCCGGATCCCAATACCGGGAAGGCTGCGCATGGTTGTGGAAGGCCACGTTGATACGGAACTCGTCGGCGAGTTTCTCCACCAGATCGAGCTGCTCGGATCTCGGCTCGCTGGCGATCGTGGGAATGCCCATCTCTTTGGCGAACTCGAAGAGCCGCCGCCAGTCCTCGGGCTTGCCTGGCGTGCAGCAGCCGTAGGCGGCAATGCGGGTACGGTGTTGCCGCAGCATGGCCTTCAACCCCTGGCGCGTGGCGGCATCCATGGTGAAATTCGTGTTGCCTTTCAGCCCCCCGCCCAGCTTCTGGCCGGGGTACAGCTCGATCACCCGCAGGCCGAGGGCCTCTGACTTGGCGAGTGTCTCGGCGACGGTGAACTTGCGAAAACTGTAGGCCTGCACGCCCAACTGCCAGTCGGGACGACCGGCGAAAAGCCCGGTCGCAAGCATGGTGGCGATGACGAAAATTCTCATATTTGGACCTTTCCTGCGGGCGGTGTTCTAGAACGTGCGGTAGGGATGGCGGATGTACTGGTCGGCTTCGGGAAGGCCCTTGCAGGTCATGGTGCGGGCGTCCCAGTAGACCCGCTTGCCGGTGCGGATGGCGAGGTTGCCCAGAAGGACCATCTCGGTGAGCGGCCCCGCATGGTCAATCAGGTTCGACCCAGCAGGCGTGCCGCCCTTGCAGGCCTGAATCCACTCTTTGTAGTGTCCGCCCTTGATCCGTTCCACCAGTCGCGGCGGTTTGCCGATCTCACGCATCTTCACCTCGGGGAAGATGCGCGCCGAGCTGGCATAGCAGCTCGCCATGATCCCTGCCTTGGTGCCGTAGTAGACCTGCCCGCTGCCGCCGAAGAGGCTGCGCTTGGGCTCGAGGGCGGCAGGACGGGGCGGCATTCTCTTGCCATCGTACCAGACGACCTTCACGGGCGGCATCTTGCCGCGCCAACCATAGCGGTAGGTGACCTTCGACCAGGTGGGCGTGGTGTCCGCATTGGGGGCATCGGATTCGGCCTCGACCGATTCCAGACCGTGTCCGAGGTCCAGCGCCCAGAAGGCGGCATCCATGATGTGGCACCCCATGTCGCCCAACGCGCCACAGCCGAAGTCCCACCACCCCCGCCACTTGAAGGGATGGTAGGCACCGTGGTAGGGACGGACCGGGGCGGTGCCCAGGAACAGGTTCCAGTCCAGCATCTCCGGCGTGCCGGGCCGGTCGGTGGGAGCGGCGATGCCCTGGGGCCAGATGGGACGGTCGGTGTAGAGGTGGACCTCGTGGACGGAGCCAATGGCGCCGGAGCGGACCCACTCGTAGATCAGGCGAGTCCCGTTGTTGGCGTGCCCTTGGTTGCCCATCTGGGTCATCACGTTGTACTTCTCCGCCGCCTGCGCCATCATCCGGGCTTCCCAGACCGTATGGGCGCAGGGCTTCTGCACGAAGACATGCTTGCCCATCTGCATGGCCATCATGGCCGCCGGGAAGTGCATGTGGTCGGGGGTGCTGACGGTCACGGCGTCGATCTCGTCACCCAGGTCCGTCAGCATCTTCCGGAAGTCTCTGTACTTCTTCGCCTTCGGGAACCTGGAGAAGGTGCCAGCCGCCCGCCCGAAGTCCACGTCGCAAAGCCCCACGATGTTCTCGCCCGCCACGCCCGAGACATCCGAGCTACCTTTGCCAGCACTGCCGACGCAGGCGATGTTCATCTTCCGGTCCGGCTCGACCACATTGCTCTTGCCACCGAACCAGCGGAGACTGGGCAGGGCCGAGGCACCAAGGCCAGCGGCGGCGCCGCCGGCGAGGAACGCGCGTCGGGTTACTTCGTTGGGCATGTTTCTTCCTTCTTCTGTACGTCGCACGGCGACAATCCCAGGGCTACGGCCAGGTTGTCGCCGGCATCGGCGAGGCGTTGCGCCGCATCCTCGGCGGAAATGCCGAGGCGGCGCATGATGATCCCGGCAGCCCGGTAGCGGAGCTTCTCGCAGGAGACGTTCATGTGGGTCATCATATTGCCTGCCACTCGTCCGGAACGGACCATGGCAGCAGTCGTCAGCATGTTCAGGACCATTTTCTCGGCGGTGCCGGCCTTCATCCGGGTGGAGCCGGCGACCACTTCGGGGCCGGTGACTGGGACGATGGCCACATCCGCCAACTCGCTCAGTATGCCTTGCGGGTTGCAGTAGACGGCGAGCGTCCGCGCGCCGACCTCTTTCGCCTTGCGCAATGCCCCCATGGCGTAGGGCGTGCGACCGCTGCAACTCAGCGCGCAGACCACGTCCTTCGGTCCCACCCCCCGGCGGCCCAAGTCGCGCGCCCCCGCAGGCTCGCGGTCCTCGCACCCCTCGCGGGACTGGAACATCGCGCTCTTGCCACCGGCGATGATCCCCTGCACCATCTCCGGCGACGTTCCGTAGGTAGGCGGACATTCGGAGGCATCGACGATGCCAAGCCGACCGCTGGTCCCGGCCCCCACATAGAACAACCGACCGCCTGCAGCGAATGCCTCCACCAGGATATCAACGGCCGCAGCGATCTCGGGCAGGACCTTCTGCACCGCCTCGGCAACCGTGCGGTCCTCTTCGTTGATCAGGCTGACGATTTCCAGGGACGACTTTTGGTCCAGATCGGCAAAACGGTCGTCCACGGCCTCGGTGGCCATGGCATCGGACATGCCCTTCGGGATGGGCTTAGCCATCGTGGGATTCCCCTGTGGTGCGCAAGCGGTTGACGATGTCGCGGCTGAGTTCGACGCCGGCCAACTCCAAGGCACGGAGCACGGACCCGGCAGCGAGGGTGAAGTCACAGGTCTCGACCCGCGCGGCGGGCAAGACCCCAAGAATCGCGTTCTGGAAGGAGGCGAACACGGCGGGAACGTTGAGCAAGATGCTGCCCATGCCGATGACACGAGGGGTGGGCAGGTCCAGAAGCCGAGCCAGCTGCACCGCATAGTGTGCCGCCCGTTCCCCCGCGTCCCTGAGAATCTGCTGGCACACGGTGTCGCCGTCGTCCGCGCAATCCTCCACCAGCGGGCACAGAGAGGAAATGGTGCGCCGGCCCAAGTGGCGATAGGCAGCCTTCACCGCCTCGCCGATCTCGTCCCGGTGCTCCTCGCGAGCAGCCGCAAGCCGAAGCGCGTCGGGAGGCAACGCAGTGAGCGTGGCGCGGAATAGATCGTGCCCGGCAAAGGCGCCCAGCAGGCTGGTCTCTGGCGCGCCGAAGTCCAGCATGCGAGTCACCGCACGCAGCGCATCCTGCCCAATCTCAAAGCCGCTGCCGGGATCCTCGATCCAGCACCCCCAACCACCGACCTTGCGGTGCTGACCATCGCTGCCACGGCCCAGGGCGACCGTGCCGGTACCGGCCATGACTGCGATGTCGAACCCCCACCACGGCGCACAACCGCAGACCACGTCTCCGGAGCTTTCCCGGTGGGCCTTCACAACCACGTTCGGCAGCAGATCACGCACTGCTTCCTCAACCGTAGTCAGATTCAGCCCGCCAAGCGAGGCATAGGCCGCGCGGATCTCGCCCGTATCCGGCAATTGCCCGAACTGGTCGAGAACGGCAGCGATCCCCTGCCGAGCGACTTCGGGATTGGGTGAGACGTCGGCGATGCTGGGGCCAGTGGTCCGGGCCACAATGCCCCCGTCGAGTCGCGCGAGCTGCGCGATCGTCTTGGTGCCACCGCTTTCAATCCCCAGCACGTATTCCATGGATTCCGTCGGGTTGACCAGGTGATCGGGATCGCATGAGTATACCCATCCAGCGCCAAAATGCACGCAACGCACAG
>JABGQJ010000633.1 GCA_018648945.1 Victivallales bacterium | reverse complement strand
GGCGCTGGCATGCGGGACCGCCGAGTCGTGCATCCCCGATGCGGGCAGGATGCCCGCGCTCTCAGGGGTGATCCTGCCAGTCCGTGTCCCTTCCGTCCAACAGCGGCAACAGGAATAGGGAGCGCTCTGGCAGTAGCGCTGCGCAGCAATCCGGAGCTCTTGGGCGCTACCCCAGCTGGGGTGGCCCACCGGCCTATGTTCCGAGACCAGACAGTCAGAACACCTTGGTATGGGTATCCCTGCCTGCCGCCCAGCCCTTGAGATTGGCGAGCCGTTCCCCCTTGTCGCCGTGCTCGGGGTTGTCGAAGGCGGCCTGGAGTGTCTCGCAGGGGACGTCTGGGCAGAGCCCGCAGTGTTCCACGCCCTTGGTAATCGCGCATTTCGCTACCGCGCACTCCCCATAGAACAGGTTACCCTGGGCAGCCTTGCATCCCTTGCACCCGGTCTTCTCCTTCCACGTGCAGTCGCCACAGTAGGAACCACAATAGGCGATCTGGCTGCGATCCATGGTCATACTCTTCTCCATCGCTTGTTCGAACGAGTATACGGGTGTGCGCAGTGGGTCTTGGTCAGGGTAGCCCGCCGTCTTCGGAGATGCAAGATTCACTCGGGGGACGGGAGGCGGCCTGTGTCCGCCGCCTGACGTTTTCGCCACAGCGGCTCTGTCATCGCCGCCACCCCGACTGCGGCGAACCCCAGGCCGAAGAGAGTCAACCCAGGGAAGCCATCCCGCCACATTTTCTGCTCCGGCGGTCGTGGGACGGTCGCGGTGTCCCGCCCATCCTGCTCCGCTGCCGCCACTGCCCGCATATACTTGATCTGTGCTCTCGTGGGGCTGCGCTGGAGACTCGACAGGGCGATACCGAGGCCACCGACCGTGAATACGGCACAGATGAACACTCGCACCCAGCCTGTTGTGATGCCGCTGCCAGTGTATTGCATCTCGTCCATGCTCCTTGCTTCCGTCGCTTGTAGCCGGTGGCTACGAGTCTTGCTCTTCCCTCAGCGCATAGCCAGTTGCAGCGTAGGCGGCTGCCAATTCGGCAAACAGATCGTCCCGGCACGGCAGGCCCATGCTCGAGAACGCCAGGTTGAGATTGGGGCCGAGAACAGATCGGGGGTCATGGTGCAGCTGGGTTGGGGTCGATGGCTGGGTAATCCACTGCGTGGGCAATACCTGTTCGCCGGGGAGGGACACGGGTGGTAGGGTATGCCAGACAGCCCCAAATCTACACCGAAACGAGGAAGACGACGATGTCCGACTATACGTTGCGCGAACGGCAGGTGTCTCTGGACGAGTCTTGGGATGTGATCGTGGTGGGCGGCGGCCCGGCGGGTTGCGCGGCGGCGATTGGGGCGGCTCGGGAAGGGGCGCGGACACTGCTGGTGGAGGCGACGGGAGCCCTCGGAGGCATGGGCACGCTGGGCTTGGTGCCCTGGTTCTGCGGGTACCACGACCGGGAGCGGATCATCGCGCGCGGCGTCGCGGAACAGGTGCTGCATGGGTGTCGGGACGGGATGCCGCACTTCGCGGCGGCGCTGGCGGCCAATCCCCTGGCCACGCCACCCATCGATCCGGAATTGCTGAAGCGAATCTATGATGATCTGGTGACCGTAGCGGGAGCGCAGATCCTGTTCCACACCCAACTCACCGCCGTCGAGACGAGCGGCGGCGAGATCGAGGCGCTGGTCATGTCCAGCAAGAGTGGCTTCAGCGCGTACCGGGCGAAGATCTACGTGGACTGCACGGGCGACGGCGATCTGGCCACCTGGGCTGGCGCGGAGGTGGAGAAAGGCGATGAGGACGGCGCCATGCAGCCCGCCACCCACTGCTTCGTGATCGGCAACATCGACGAGGAAGCCTTGGCCAAGGGGCCGGGCATCCACTTCTACGATCCCAACAGCCCGATTCACACGGCGATTGCGTCGGGCAAGTACCCGGACATCGTCGAGCTGCATTCCTGCAACATCAAGATCGGGCCCGGGACCTTTGGCTTCAATACCGGGCACGTCTTCGATGTGGACAATACCGATGCCATGAGCACCACAAAGGGGCTGCTGCACGGGCGCAAGATGGCCAGCCAATACCACGCCGCTTTCGCCGAGTACCACCCCGCCTTCGCCAACTCCTTCCTGGCGGCCACGGGCAGTCTCCTGGGCGTGCGCGAGACGCGACGCATCGTCGGCGACTACTACGCGACGGCGGACGACTATCTCGCCCGGCGCAGCTTCCCCGACGAGATCTGCCGCAACGCCTACGGCATCGATGTCCATGGCTCGAAGAAGCGGGCGCTCAGCATGACCAAGAAGAGCCTGGACGAAGTGCGGACGGCGATCAACAAGGGCACGCAGAACTACGGCAAGGGCGAGAGTTTCGGTGTGCCTTACCGCTGTCTGACGCCCAAGGGGCTTGCCAATGTCCTCGTGGCCGGGCGCTGCATTTCCACTGATCGGTCGGTAAACGGCAGCGTCCGGATCATGGCCTGCTGTCTGAACACCGGCGAGGCCGCTGGCATCGCGGCGGGAATGGCGGTGCATGGCTCGGGGGACGTACACCAGGTCGATGCCCAGGTCCTGCGGGAGAAGCTCAAGCAACATGGTGCGTACCTGCCGTAACATACTGTCTTCCCCGCCCGCCCGCCCGACTCGGTCTCACTCAAGCCGAAGCGGCCGATACTCATACTTCGGAGCGGCAGGCACATAGGGTACCTCGGCCCACTGGGCCAGGACCTGCCCCAGCCATTCGCTCTTCTCGTACTGGTGGTGGTAAAGCAAGGTGAAGTAGCCATCGGGGGTCTGGATCTGGAGATCCCAACTCGATATGCTATTTGCTTCCTCATCACGATACTCCGTCTGAACCAGAGCCTGGACCGACTCCCTCGGGATCCGTTCCCGGCGACGAGAGAGAGGGGAAATCTGCTCGTGGACCAGTTGGTGGCCATCGAGGCGGAACACCCGCCGGCCGAATATGTGCGACGCAAAATAGTGGGCAACCGCTATCCCGACTAACCAGAAGCCAATGACGAGCCAACTGGGTATGGGGGTGCCGTCTTCCGCAGTCTCCCCCCGCCTGAAGGCCGCCGCCAGAACCACCGCAAACGCCAGCCACCCGCCGAGCCAGGTGGTGAACACAAACACCATGGCGCACCCCTTCCCGCTGCCGGTTCGGCGGTGCTCAATGACGACCGCATCGCCCGGCTCGGAAACCAGCGTGAATCCCTTGGGAACAGGCTCCGGCAGAACAGTATCCATCGATCGCGTCCTCCCTCTACTACAGTATCGCGTTCACGGAATCGGCCGGGCATGCCAGATATTGGCATGGTCGTTGGCACCCCGGAGCCAAGCCACGGCGTCGGCGTGTTCGTTCTCGAAGGGGTCGAGGAGACCGCACTGCCGTTCGAGGGTGGGATCGTGGTCGGGAGTTACGCCCTTGCGCCCCTCGATGTAGCCGCAGTAGTGCCAGCCGACCACGAAGCCGGTTTCCATGGCCGCGCGCAGGTAGCCCGCATAGCTTTCCCCCACCTCCAGGTGGTTGGCGACGGGGATGCCCTTGCTGTGCGGCGAATGGCAGTCCAGATGCACGGAGAACGAGGAATCTCCCAGTAGGACCGGCAGGCCAGTGCGTTGGTGCAGGTCGCGCAGCACCTCGACTTGTTCGTCGAAGCGCGCGTACCACTGGATGTACAGCACATCGGTGTACCTCGCGACGATGGGGACAAGGTAGTCGGGCAATCCCTCAGGACCGCAGACGAGCTTGTCGCCGAGAACCAGCCGGAAGGGATCCTCGCGCCGTACCACCTCGCAGTGCACATGGTACCAGCGTTCGGCCAGCTGGGCCAGCATGGCTTCGGAATCGGCTCGCGCGGTCTTCGGGTCAGTCGCCGCCGACCAGTCGTCGGTCGCCGCCAGACCATCCCAGTCTGCGGCTTGCAGGCCATACGTCTTGGCGACGGCCTCCGCGCTCTCGTGGCGTTCGCGAAGCAACTGCAGCCACGCTTGTTTCCCTGCCGTCGAGGCTGGCGCCGAGGCGAGGTGGGCAATCCATGGGTGAGTCGCGGGGGCGTTGGCGGCGGGCACGCGCCAGGGCGGGCAGTCGGCAAACGCATAGCCCAGGCAGAACGGGTCCTCGCGGACCTCGGCGCAGACTGGGGTCAGACGTCGTTCCACATCGCTGGCAAAGGCGTCCGAGAAGATATCTGGATAGGCGACATCGCGGCGGTAGGGCTCGATGCCGCAGGTGCAGGCGCGCCGGACGTAGTGGAGCCCATTGCCCAGCAGTTGCTGGGGGACCATCGTGTGATAGCCGAGGGTGTTGAACCCCCACACTCCCATGTCCACCCGCACGCGCTTCAACCACCGTCGCAGCCCCTCGCCCTCGGGGTTGGGGGTTCCGTCGGGCAGCACGAAGTCCGCGCCGTAGCGCTTCAGCGTGCGGCGGCGATTGTGCGGGCCCAGCATCAGCGGTGCTTCGACATGGTTCAGACCAAGGCTGACGAAGAGTTGGGCACCCGCATCGACAAACCACCACGCACCGTTCACTTCGCGCAGG
>JABGQJ010000632.1 GCA_018648945.1 Victivallales bacterium | reverse complement strand
GGCAACCTGCTGCTCGTTCAGGTAATCGGCCAGATCCGTCATGCCGCAGCCCACGTCCAACAGCGTGGGAGGGCGCGCGCTGTCAACCACATCCCGTTTCAGCGCGTCGGCCAGCACCCGAAACCGGGCAAACTGCCCTTCGCGGGTGCCCCAGTCGAGGATGTCGTAGTTCTCGCGCTCGGCATCCACGCGCGGCTCATAGTGCTGGCGAATCCGTTCGGCCTTAGATGTCATCGGCAGTCTCCGCCAAGATTTCGGACCGCGCCAGCAGTCCCGTGTAGAACGATTCGCCCCCCAAGGCAATGGACCAAGGCAGAAGCCCGCCGCGGCTATCGTAGTATAGGAGATCCCGTATCCGCATGGCCTGGACCACTGCATCGGTCAGGGCTTCAAGCAACTGCCGGTCCAGTTCCTTGACCTGCCCGTAGAGGGCGCGGACCTCGCTCTTGTCATGGGGTCCTTGAACCATCGCCCGACGTTGCGCCTCAAGCGCCTCCCGTTCGGCCAGCTGGACCGTGCAGTTCTCCTCTTGCCACGCCTCCCGGCCTGCGGGTTCGCGCAATGAGGCCAGCAATGCCTCGGCGCGGGGCGCCGCCGCCTGGATTTCGGCCGCCAGCACCGTGGCCGGCAGTTCATCGGCAGAAAACACGCCTGCCAGATAGGCAGGAACCCGCACTCGTGTCGGGCAATCCTGCCACGACTCGAAAAACCGAAGCCTGACCCGCTGGACCGGATGCACGGCTTCAGTCAGCACGCCGGCCGCCCGGAGCTTGCGCTCCAACGCGTAGGCAGCGGGCATATAGAGCGACCCCAGATGCGGCAAAGCCAGCGGCGAACCGTCGCCAACCAGACGCACTTGCAGGACCAGAAGCAGCGCCTTGCCCGCAAGGCAGCGCACGCCATCACGTTGCATCTGAGCCAAGGGCAGGCCGTCCTCGGTCACGTCCCAGTGCCAATCCCCTGCCACCACCTGGCCGTCGACCAGCGTCGCCGCCGTCCGCACCAGTCGTCCGTCCCGTTCGGCAACCACAAAGAACGGCAGATCGCCATGGGACACATGCAGGGGATGGACGCCAACGCCTGCCTCCTCGACCGATTCGTTGTAGAGCCCGGCCATCTCGTCGTAGTTCAGCACAAAGTGTTCGAGCAACGCCAGCATTGGCGTCCGCCCATGGTCGAGCGAGAACAGCTCACTGGTCAGTCTCAGTTCCGTGCTGCACGGCACTCGCGCGGCCACCCACTTGCGGTACAGCTCCGTCAATGGGGCGTCCGCCAGTTCATCGATCAGGCCCTCGACCAGCCTGCACTCCTCGCTGAGCCAGGCATCGATCCGGGCCTGGGCCGCAGCCTCTGGGAAGCATGCGTGCAGATCCTCTCCCACACGATCCAAGAGCTGCCGGACATACGGCGCCAGATTCGCCACTGCCAGATCGCCGATCACGCGATGGAACCGCGAATCCTCCGCGTAGCTGGCCCCCACCAACTGCCAGTTGTCCGAGGGCGAGTAGCGGTCGTAGAGATCATCCACCGAACACCCGAGACGCCGGCTCAGCGCCGCCGTGCTCCAGCCCGTGTAGGGTTCCAGGTCGGCCACATCCAAGGGCTGCCGCCCCAGAAAGTCCGTGTAGAACAGAGTCGCCCCCCAGTCGGAGACGCCGCCCCGATAGTAGCGTTCCGGCACCAATTCCAGCGTATGGTCCCCGGCATGGGCCCCGCGCCGGGTGAAGGCCATGTCAATGTCTTCCAGACAGTGCAGGCCACGCAGACCATGGTGGCACAGCGCCGCCAGTTTGGGAACCGTATCCCAGAGAGTATTGGAGTTCTGGTCGATCGAGATGTAGTCGGGCACAGTGGGCATCCAGCAATCAGCGGAGGAGTGACGACCGAGTACTATAGCGCGGGCTGGGGGGAAGGGGGGATCGGACGAATCGGTCGGATCGGTCGGATCGGACAGGGGTAGTGGACGGGAGCGCGCCTCTGCGCTATGGCCCTACCGGCTCAAAATCTCGCGTCCCTCGGCAGTCGGGATAGGCTTGACAACCCCAGAACTGCTTCCCCGCCCGTGCCCCCTTGCGTGCTGTTCGCCGGACCATCGCTCCGCCACACGACGGGCACTTATGCCCCTCCCCCGCCGTCCGGTTCTCCACCTCCCCATTCGTCCCATCCCGCACTTCCCGCCGCCGTGTGCTCAACCGTTCGCTGAAACCGCCATCCTCTGTGAACTGCTGCTCAAGGCCTACCAACTGCCGGTCGAGCAGGTAGTTCGCCTGATGGATCAGGCAGACCACAGTGTTCGCCACAATCGCTGGGTCTGCATGGTGCAACCAGGGGGAGTAGGGATCGGACGAATCGGTCGGATCGGTCGGATCGGACGGTCGTCTGGCAAGAGATCGGACGTCTTTGGCCCACACATCGTCTTTGGTCCAGAGCCGAAGGCCGCGCTGCCGCAGATAGTCTTCATAGTCCAGCAGCAACTCGTCGGGACTGGCCCGGGCCACGTTCACCAGCATCAGTTCCGACTTCGCCGAAGCCGCCGATGCCCGGCTCCCCTCCGCAATGTTCTGCCGCCCGCTGCGAGCTGCCTGCACCATCTGGTCATGGGTGCGCGAACGCCTGTCGATGAACCGATCACAGAACGCCACGGTCGCATCATAGATCCGCTCGCTCACCTGGAACGAGCGCAACGACCGATACCCACCATGCGGCCGAAATACCGAACCCTCCGTCCCCTTTGGCATGGCCCCACTCCCCTTTGCGCTCCCAGATTCTCGACAGTCTGTTCAGCGGCGACGCACTCTCCGGAAAGTAGCCCAAGTACTCCCTCCCTGCAAATCCGGGCAAGACGGGGATCAGACGAATCGGGTAGCATGCTGGCATCAGGCCTGAAAGCTCAGTCAATCCCCAACTCCCCACTGTCCGATCGGACCGATCCTACCCATTCGTCCGATTCCCCTCTTCACCTCCCCACTCGTCCGACTCCCCCTACCCCACGCGCACTTCGCCGCCGTTCTCAGCGGAAGCGTAGATACCCTGGATGATCTGCATCACCTTCACGGCCTCTTCGGGCTTGGACATGACCTCGCGATCATTCAGAATGCAGTCCACCAGGTGACGCGTCTCTACGTTACCCCACGCGCCGCCGCCCTTGAGCACCGGCGTGGAATCGATGACAGAGCCTTCGAACTCCTCGAAGAGGGTCAGCTTGCCCTTCTCGAACTTCAGACCGCCCTGGTCGCCATACAACTCGACGAAGCTGTACTCCTGGGCAGTGTTGGAGGCCCAGCTGAACTCCAGTTCCAGGGACAACCCGCTGTCATAGCGCACAAAGCCAACCGCCAGATCCTCCACATCATAGGTGCTCTCGGCAGTCTTGAACCGGTTGCTGCTCAAGTTGGATGTACCGCAGTCGGCGAACTTCGAGTACGTGGAGCCACTGCAGGTCACCGGCTGGGGGAAGTCCAGCAGGTAGTTGCAGACATCGATGAAATGCACGCCCAGATCGATCAGCGGGCCGCCGCCAGACTGCGACTTCGTGGTGAACCAACCGCCCTTGCCGGGGATGCCGCGCCGCCGCTTCCAGCCGCACTTGGCATGGTAGATCTCGCCCAATTTCCCCGCCTCGACCCACTTCTTGGCGAACTGCGCCCATGGCGTGAATCGGTTGTTGAGGCCGATCATCAGTTTCTTGCCGCTGCGGTTCTTCGCATCCACCATGTCCTGCACCAGCTTGGGCGTCATTGACGCAGGCTTCTCGCAGTGCACGTGCACGCCCGCATCCAGCGCCGCAATGGCGGCGGGGGCATGGACGAAGTTGGGCGTGGCCACACTCACCAGATCCAGCTTCTCCTCGGCCAGCATCTCATTGTAGTTCGTATAGGCCGCTTCCGCGCCGAACTGGTCTGCCGCCGCATCCGCCTTCTCGGGGATGATGTCGCAGATCGCAATGATCTCCACCTGATTCGCAAGCAGGGAATAGGAGGCCAGATGCTTGCCCTTGCCGCAACCGCCTGCGCCGATGATGCCGTACCGAAGCTTTGCCATGAAGTCGGGTCCTTGTCAGGATTCAGGAGACAGGATTCAGAATTCAGAATGGGCTGGGACCGGTTCCACCATTCCACCATTCCACCATTCCACCATTCCATTCCCTACAACGCGATACAGGAGATGCCGGTCTGTCCGCAGAAGGCGACGAGGTCGTCGTAGAGGGTCTCGCCGTAGCCGAGGACGGCGTATTCGTTGTTCCAGGCTTCGAGGAGGTCGTCCATGTCGCCGTGGGCGGTGCAGAAGGCGTGGGGCCAGAAGGGGATTTGGCACTCTTCACGACGTTTCTGTAGCTCCTCGGCGGGGGGCTCGGAGACGGTGCAGCGAACAATCACCATCTCGAACTCGCCATCCACGCGGCCCAGCCGCGCCAGCACGCCCTCGCCAGGATGGCAAAGCAGATCCACGGAGATGCCGCCGGCCTCGCCCTCGGTGGGAATCCCATGCTCGGCGAAGACCGCCGGGCCCAAGTCGCCGGCCAGACCGGGAGGGCAGGCGCCGTCGCCGATGATTTTGAT
>JABGQJ010000631.1 GCA_018648945.1 Victivallales bacterium | reverse complement strand
CGTGAACGCACCGGCCTGGCCTTCGCCTTGCCCACCGAAACCGAATGGGAGTACGCCTGTCGCGCCGGTTCCGCCGAGGCTTTCTCGTTTGGGCCCCTCAATGCCGATTTCGCTCCCCACGCCAACCTGGCCGACCAGACGCTCACCGAATACGTCTGCCACCCCTACCAGAAGAAGCGCAATCCCTACGCCAAGCCCAGCGTCTACGACGACTGGATACCCAAGGACGGCACCCGCAACGACGGCGGCTTTGTCTCCGACGGCATCGCCCGCTACCAGGCCAATCCCTGGGGCCTGCACGACATGCACGGCAACGTGGCTGAATGGACCCGTTCCTCCTATGCTCCCGACGACGACAGCAAGCGCGTCGTCCGCGGCGGCTCCTGGCGCGACCGTCCCCACCGCGCCACCGCTTCCTTCCGCCTCGGCTACCGCCCCTACCAGCGCGTCTACAACGTCGGCTTCCGCGTCCTCCTCCCCGCGCCCGGTCTCAAGCCCGCCCGCCGCCGCGCGGCGGCAGTGGGAATGGAATGATGGAATAGGGGAATGGTGGGGGGGAAGGGGTGGAGATCGGACGAATCGGTCGGATGGGACGAATCGGACCGTGGGACCGAGAACGGGGATGCTGGCTCCGGCAGGGGCGCAGAGATGGGGAGGCCCCCTGCTCGCTGTAGGCGAGCCGCATATGAGGCCGGCGAGTACTGCTTGACTCCGCTCAGGGGGCGTAGCGTTTCGGGGGGATGCCGCTGGCGGCTTCGAGCGTGGGAACGGGGCGGAAGTCCGGGTGGTCCCGGTAGATCAGGTTGCGGCGGCCAAAGTAGGAGCCGTAGTAGGGGGCATTGGCATCGACCCAAGTGCAGAGGCGGATCCACTCCTCGGGAGAGAGGGAGGTCTTGTGGTGCCCCTTGCGCATGAGAGTCACCAGTTTGCTGGCGTGGGAACCGAGGGCATAGGGGGGCAAGGGCTTCACGTTCCGTTTCTGAGCGCGTGGCTGAGGGCCTTGGAACTCCTGAATGACCGTCACCAGCTTGCGGCGCATGATCTCTTCGTAGGAACGGCAGAAGTAGGTGGTGGGCTGGCCAGTCAGATCGAGCTTGCCCTTGGGCGTCTTGCCGGCGTGGCAACGGATACAGTGGCGGTCCAGGATCGGCTGGATGTCGGTGGGGTAGTGCAAGGGACGGGGGCCCCGATCACCGAGTTGCGGAGAGATACGAGCAGGGGCACTAGCCAAGGCCTGCGGCATGGCCCCCCGGGGTGGCGCGCTGGCATGGGGTTCGTGGCAGCCGATGCAGGAGCGGGACTCACCTGGTTGGTAGTTCACGAAGGTCCGCATGCGGGCGATCTCCATGTGGTCGGCATCCAGAGCCTGGAAGAAGAGGCTCTTGTCGGCAGGCACGCGGAAGTGAGCGGAGCCGTCGTCGTGTACGGGGACGGTCCCATGGAGGACCTTGACGTAGATGTGGGCGTTCATGCTGACAATGGCATGCTGACCCAGGGCCTCGTCCTTGGGCCAGAAGCGGCGCGCGGACCAGGGACGGGGAATCTGTTCCAGCACGCGCAGGTACTTGACCGTCCCCCGCTCCACCCCATTCAGGCCCTGGTACACATCCTGCATCGTGACCGTGGCCATGGGCTCCTCGGCGGTCGTGGTCTGGGCAACTGTTGGGGGTTGCGGGCGGGCCCGCAGGGGCACGGGCTGCCAACAGGAGATGCTCGGATCGCGCAGGATGGGGACCCGATTCCCGAAGGTGTCGATCAGGTACAGGCCGTAGGCAGTGGGATGGTTCCAAGACTGGTCTGGATTGCAGGTCACCAGGAAGTACGTTCCCGCGCCGGCGTTCGTGCCAGGTTCTGCCAGTGGATAGGGTTCGGCAAAGAGCGGACCCACATTGTCGGCAACCCATCGCCCATTCTTGCGGTGGGTGAAGTTCTCGCCTCGGGGGAAGCTGCCCACGCCTTGGATGCTGAGTCCCGTATCGGGCGTCAGCGACTGGATCGGGGCGAGCGAGCGGATGTCGCGGGAGGTGTTCAGCGACAGGATGGGCCCTACCGCGAATGGATGGTGCATGGTGGCGGTGGCGACAATCTGGTTGGCCCGACCAGGAACCGCGCGAGCATGGATGAGCACCGGTGGCTCCGTGATTTCGTCGCCATACACTTCGGCCGTGCCCGTGCCATCGGGACGCATGGCCCAGAGTGCCTGGACGGCAATCACTCCCTTGTCCACGTATTCCCAGCGGGTGTAGAGGATGCGACCATCTGCCATGACACTGGGGGTGGATTCACTGAGTGCCCCCTCGGACAGCAACTTCAGAACTCCGTTTGGCTCGCGTCGGTAGAGCACGTTCACGCTCAGGCTGTCGTTCTGAGCGCAGAGCACACCGCGCTCGCAACGGGTCGAGGCGAAGCAGAGCGCCCCATCGGGGAGATAGCAGGGGTGGAAGTCATCGGTGTGGTGACGGTAGACGCCGGACCGCTTCATGGTGGGATGCCAGTAGGTCTTGATCCGTTCCGCCTCGTCCGGCGGATCGGTGGTCAACTGCCGAAGCCCGGTCCCATCCACGCCGACTTCGTAGAGGCGGAAGCCCTTCCCCGGCGCCGCCTTGTAGGCGAAGACAACCCGCTGGCCATCGAACGACAGGTCGAAGCGGTCGAAAATGCCGCCGGCAAGGGAGGGAACCAGTTCGGTCACTTCTCCATCCGGCAGCGACAGCACACAGAGATTGCCACCGAAGCGGCTGGCGCGCATGAACTCCGCATAGTAGAACCCCGGGCTGTAGGTGAAGCGTTTGACGAACAGGAGTCGCCCCGGACTCAGCAACGGATTCCGCAAGACAAGAGCCTCGTGCTGCAGAGCACTCGTTCGTGTGTGCAACTCGGGCAACGCGGCAAGAGCCGCAGGGAGTGGTTGGGCCGCCAGCTCGGCCAGGCGTTCTGCCAACTTGGCGAGCTCCTCGGCCAGTTCCCCGGCAGGGAAACGTCCGGGGAACTCGCGACCCAGATCTGCCACCGCCAGTCGCAGGCTGTTCTGTAGCTGGGCCGTTCTGCCCACGGCGGCGGCCTGTAGGCAAAGGTCAAGCCAACGCGCATCCGCCGCCGAGACCTCCGCTGCGCGCAGCACATCCCGGCGGGCGCGGAGGACCTCCGCAGTGGACGTCGCGCCAACTTCCCGCAACACCTGCTCGATGTACGCGGCCTCGAATTCCGTGGCCGACTGTGTCCTGAACCAGCCGTCATCGGCGAACCAGCGATGGTGCACACCGGTGAAGAACGCCCTGTGAGCAGTGCCGAAATCCCGTCGCAACTTGGTCCAGAGATCCGCAATGCGGCTGGCGGGAATACTCGTGTCCTCCCCACCGGCAAGGGCTCTGATCTGCTCGCGCGTAGCAAGCATGGTCTGGCTGAGGGTTGGACGCTTCTGGTAGAGTCCAGGCAGGCGTTGGCCCAGTTTCAGCGCGGCCGGTTTGGGGCCGGTGAAGAACCCGATCTCGCCGATCTGGAAATTGAAGTGCTTGGGGCCGGATTCGTACCCGCTGTCCACTCGCAGGCCTACATAGCGCAGGACAATGGGATCCCATACCACGTCCCTGGACTTGCCTTGGGTCAACCGAGGCAGAGTGAGGGGGTTGGCTACCAGCTCGATCTGGGGGTCGCCCTCGATGTCGTCGGCGACGGGGTGTTTCGCGGGTGCGCCATCGGTGTAGAAGAAGAGCTGAACCTTGGCTGGGTTATAGGGTCCGCCGCCACTCCGGCAGGTCAGTCGCAGACCACTCACCAGATAGGGCTTGCCCAAGTCGAACACCATGTGCCCGGTCACGGGGCTGGCACCTTGGGCAGGGATCGGCTCAGAAGTGTTGCCCGTCCGAGTGTCATCCAGCAGGCAGCAGAAGGTCTTCGGGTCACCATCGATGGCCCGTTCGGCAGCGTAGGTCGGGTCGGGCGGGTTCCCATTGCGGGCACCCGTTGGGAAGGCAGGGCCGGAGGACAGGGGCACCCCGACCGGGCGTAGCAGTCCCGCCCCCAGGGTGGCACTAAAGAAGAACAGAGCCAAGGAGGACAGGCAAGCCAGGGGAATGCCGCGAACATGCTTGCTGGGTTGGCTCACTGGCTGTCGGCCCCGCATCGTTGGCGCTGGTGTTGAGACTGCCACGAACCTAGTCCGCCGCCAGCACGCAGGCAAGGGCCGGAAGCGCCGCCCTGCTCCTCCCGATGCGCACAACTGGGGCAGGCTAGCGTTCCGGGGCGTCTTTGCCGACAGATTCCGCCCTGCCCGAGGCGGAGATCCGGACGCGCTCGAAGAGCTTGGTCTTGGGAGCGGCGGCGTTGCCCTGCACCAAGAGGCAGGAGACAGCCAATTCCTTGTCCCGGACCTCCACCTGGGTCACGTGATAGGCACAGACGCGGGCCTTTGTGAAGGCCGTGCCGGGGACGCTCGTCTGCCAGTGCCCGCCATTCAGCCCTCCCCCGCCGCCGCCGGTCACGATGTAGTGGGTCTCGCTGTCGCCGTTTGGCACGGCGAAGCGGTCGTAGAGGTGGGCATGCCCGGAGAAGACCAGGTTGAC
>JABGQJ010000630.1 GCA_018648945.1 Victivallales bacterium | reverse complement strand
GTGACCGTTGGCAGCGGCCCGTTGGCAGCTCCAAGCGAGTCGAAGTACTCGGCGACCATTTGGGACACCGACTTGCCACGTCGCTTGGCTTCGGCCTTGGCCTGCTGCACCAAGCTCGCCTCTAGCCGCAATGTGAGCTTCGTATTCATGACGTATAGCATTGCGTTAGATGTATGTCGCTGCAAGTGGGCCCTTGCGTGTTTCTGCCCATCAGCGCGTTCGGGCCGCCGCCCTGCGGTGCGCATCCCAGGCCTTCCATTCGGCGATCCCCGCCACCCGTTTCTCGATGTAGGTTCTGTAGGCGCTATAGCCGTTGATCACCACATCCTGCGACAGGTATTTCAGGCACCTATCGACTTTCCATCCATGCCCGGAAGCAGTGGCTTTGCGGAAGGCCGGGTAGAACGACCTGACCAGGTGAGGCGCTTTCCTGATCGTGCAGAGCAGGTCGAATGCCGCGCACCATCTGCTGATCGGGTGTTTGTCCCTGGCAAGCTGCCCTTCGCAGTAGCGCACGATCTGGATCGCGAGGATCCTGCACTTGGTCTGAAGGGCCTCACGCAGCGGCCAGCAGGCCACTACCACACGACGGTTCTCGTCGTGGCATTCCTTGGCTGCTGACAGCGCGTTGCGCAGAATCGCTTCGCCGTCCCCCGGCCCGCGCCTGGCCACCTCCGTTAGTGATTGGCACCGGTACCACGGGTGTGGGATCTTCAGAGCAACACGCAAGGCGGCAGCAGGACTTGAGCGTAGCAAGTCGTCCACGCGGCTCCGCATCTGGACGCTCTGCATGGTCGGCGCTCCGGAATGCCGATCCGAGCGCTTTGCTGATCTGGTTGCAGCCAATCTCCCACACCTTCCGCGATTGCGGTCCGTCGATTCGGGCCAGGCGACGGCCTTCGGCTGGTCAGCCGTTGGCGCTCTTGTGTCTCTTCAGTTCCCTGGCGTCGCCGACGGAAACGGAGAACATGACGAACCCGCAATCTGCACAGACGTTTGCCCTTAGCACGCCTTGGTGGGCACCCTTGAACACCCAAGCGGCGGGGTTCTCATACACCTCAAGCTGGAGGTCGTACTTGTGGTTCGCGTCCCCGTGATCGACAGCTCTGACATTCTGGACGATGTCTTCGGAACTACACTGTAGGCACTTCATGCTTTCCTCTCGGGTGGTGGAGTCTCGGGTCAGTCCCAACGGACGGTGGGTGAAGGGGTTCACCTGCCGCTGGTGAAAGTAGCCGCCGACACCGCCAGGATCAAATGGCCCTCGGGGCACCCCTATCCCAGGAGGGGAGCCGGGAAGGCCGTCCGCCGCTCAATACACGCCGTATTCGTCCAGGGCCTGGTACATGGCAACGACGTTCTCGGGCGGGACGTCGGGCTGGATGTTGTGCACTTGGCAGAAGACGAAGCCACCGCCGGGCGCAAGGTCGTCCACAGTGCATCTGACCGCATCCCGCACCTCGGTCGGTGTCTTCCGGTTCAGCACGGCCTGGGTATCCACGCCGCCGCCCCAGAAGGTGAGGTCGTTGCCGAAATCGCGCTTTAGGGCCCTGGGCTCCATCCCGACGGCGCTGATTTGAACGGGGTTGAGGGCGTCCACCCCGACCTCGATCAGGTCGGGGATGAATTCCCGTACGGCACCGCAGGAATGGAACAAGAGCTTCGCGTCGAAGGCGCGCTTCGCGTACCCGAAGAGCACGCGCTGGTACGGCTTGATCAGCCGCCGGTAGATGGCGGGCGAGAGCATGGGGCCCTGCTGCGTGCCCAAGTCGTCGTTGAGGAGGACCACGTCCACGCTTTCCCGCAGGAGGGGCGCCAGGCGGTCGATCCGGCGGCGGTAGCCCTCGAGAAGCAGGTCCAGCAGTTTCCTCACGAGCACTTCGTCGGTCATCAGATCGACCATGAAGTTCTCGTATCCACGCAGAAGCTGGCCTGCGGCGAGGAGATGGCAACAGAGATTGAACACCACGCACTCGCCCCCTTCCCGCATCGCCTGCGCCCGTTTCTGCAGGTCGCCGAGCGACTCGTCAGCGAAGGACGGCGCATCGAAGGAGAAGATCAGTTCCTTGTGCTGCTCAAGCTGGCCTGGGTCTGCCATCTCCTGAAGGGGGGGATTGACCGGGTCGAAGTAGTGGCCTCCCTGCGGACGTTGGGCGGTGACCACGCCATCCGCACCCCGCACGACGGTATTGCCAGCCGCATCCTCTTCCTCAACCCACTGCTCGGGGAGCCGCACGTCGAACCCCGCTGGGTGGCGCCGCTGGGTCCAGCGTTCTGGCCCGGGTGTCAGGTTGGCCGTGTCGATGCGGAACCGCCGCCGCAGATCCTCGCCGATGTGCCCCACATATTGGTAGGGCTCGAACACCACGAGGTCCTGCCGGATCCCCAGGTGCGCTTGCAGGGCGTGCAGGGCGCAAGCCGTCATTCCCGATGACTCCGTTCCCCCGAGATCGCGGGGGATCCGGTCCGGCTCTTCGTGATTCAGCGCCTTGAGGACTCTCTCGTGGGAGGTCACGTTCTTCCTTCCTGTATCGGGCTCCAGCATCCTGTCAGTCGTCGCCCAGGGCGATCGTTTGCACGAAGTGCTGCTCTCCCTTGGGTTTGGCCTTGCACACGAAGTCTCCCGCTGGGTCGATGATACCCGAAGGGGCGGAGCAGGGGAGTTCTTCCGGGCAGGCGTTGTCGACGGTCGCGATCCAGACCTTCCCAGCTCGGGCTCGCAGCCGCAGGTTCGATTCATGGTACTGCCAGGCGAGCTCCGACAGGCTGCTGCCGTTGCGCCCGCCGTTGACTGCATGGAAGATCACGTTGGCCCCCATGGCCGACAGCTGTTGCGACAGATGGGTGTCCGGCATCGGCGTGCAGCCGGGATTGGCCCACATGTCGTTGCAGATGAGGCCGCCAATGCAGATCCCATCCCGCCAGGGGAAGACGCGCAGAGGGGAGACGGCATAGTGGTTCAGTTCGCCCTTCGCCTGGCCATCGACACTGCCACAGCAAAGCGTCTTGCTGTGGAACCCGAGATACTCCCCGTCCGGTCGGTGGAAACGGATCTGGTTGTAGCACTTGCCGTCCTCCTCGACGAAGCACGTGCCCAGGGCGAGGCCAACCCCACGGCTGCGGGCGTGCTCGGTCACGAAGCCGAGGGCCTCTTGGACGGCGTCCGCGTCAAACTGGTGCGTGTAGCCGCTCAGCGATCCCTCCGGGGTCAAGAGGATCTCCGCAGACTTGTCCGCCGCCAAGTCGATGGCAGTACAGATCTTCCGTGCGTTGTCCCTCACGTCTCGTCCAACGGACATCTGGTAGCCGGCAACTCGTAAGTCCATGGTCATTCCTTGGGGGCAACTGTTCCGGTCTGGGCGGCGTTGGCTGGTCGCTACGCAAGGCCTCGCTTCTCCTTGCCGTAGGTTTCGGCGGTGGTTAGCCAGGCCTCGATGTTCGCCAGCGGGGTCTCGGGCATGATGCCGTTCGAGGCGGCGAGAATGCAGCCACCTTCCGCATGGTCGAAAGCATCGATGAGTTCGCGGGTCCCCTGGGCTACCTCCGTGGCCGTTCCGGCTGGCAGCAGGTATTGGACATCGATTCCCGCCAGGAAGGTGAGTTTGCCTCTGTACTGCTTGGCGATGCCTTGCTGGTCCATGGCCACGGGCTGGATGGGGTGGATCACATCCAATTCTGCCGCCACGAAGTCGTCGAGCAGGTCGGTGACAGCCCCGCAGGAATGGAACCAGAAGTGCATGCCCAGCGAATGGCAGTGGTCGATCATCTCTGCATAGAAGGGGAGGTACTGATCCCGGAACAACTCGTGCGAGAAGATAAGCGTCTCCTGGGTGCCGAGATCGTCGGAGGTGAAGTAGGCATGGGCGCCCGCGGCCGCGTAGCCGGTCATGACCTGCTTGTGGTAGTCCGTGAAGGCGCGCAGCAAGCGCTTCATCCGCTCGGGATTGAGGAGCATCTCGCAGAGGATGTTCTCCATGCCAAAGAGGAACCAGGCTCTCTCGAACAGGCAGAAGAAGTCCCAGCCAACGCAGTACCGGTCGGGATGGGTCTGGGTGAGGCGGGCGGGCGTCTCGTAGTAGAGGGGAACTGACGGGTCTGGGAGCGCTTCGATGAACTCGTCGATGAGATCGACGGAACTGACCACATGGCGGCTGGTGATGCCCTTTACTTGGAGGTCGCCCGGATCGGGCTCGATGGCCCAGCGGTAGCTCTCGGGTGCCCCTTCCGGCGCCTGGAAGTTGCCGGGGGGCGTGTAGCGGAGGTCGATGCAGTCATCGACGATCGAGTTGCTCAGCTGTTGGAGATCCTCTCCGTATTTCTGGATCGTGCCGTTGTTGTAGAACTTGTGCCAGAAGAGCGGCACCCGTGGGATGTCCCCGCCCCGTCGTTCCACCACGTTCCGCATCTGCTCCAGACTCAGTGGCTGCGCGGCCATGTCATTCTCTCCAGTCTGAGGGGGGGCTGTTGCCGACGGGAGACTCGGACAGGAATGGGAGTCTCGCTGGTTTCTGGTTGCCAAGGCAACGGTAGCGCGGCGAGAGCGGGCGAGCAAACGCTGTGGGCACGAGGTTAGG
>JABGQJ010000063.1 GCA_018648945.1 Victivallales bacterium | reverse complement strand
CTAGGGGCGGTTCCTCCTGCATTCGAACCGGGGCTTGCTTCGGCCCCCGGGGTACCACTGCCGTCGTGGCCTCTTTCCCTGCCACTCGCGAAAATGGTCCTGCGATGGAATGACGAGGTCGGGCTCATGGTAGGGGCTGATCGAGTTGGGCATGTAGGCCTTGCCACCATCGTCCGCACAGTTCCCGCCGAAGCTGTAGATCGCCCAGGCCTCGCTGGGCAGGCCCGGCACGCCCGAGCGGAGATACCGAAATGGCTTGCCCGAGAACGGGTCGTTGGGCAGACGAGAGAGATAGTCGGGAACAAGCTCGCCCAATGAGGTTGGCAACTCCCCATGCTCCGTCTTGTAGGCTCGGACAGCAAGCGCCAGAGCCGTGCCCTGTAACACGGCCCGGTGGACGGTGGCATCAGCATGGGCTGTATCGCTGCCCAGCGTCCATCTAGCTAGGTGGTACCCCATCGGGTCACGGGTCCCGAGAACCAGCCCCGTGACCGTTCGCCCCGGGAACCAGCCCTCTAGGACGGCATCGTACTGGTCCTGGACGGCGGCCGAATACGGTTTCTGGGCCAGTACGACCCAGCGCTGGAAGAGTGACTCCAGATTGCGGATCGTGTTCCGTGGTGAACTTCCGGCCAAGGGCGCGGCAGAGAACGCAAGCCGGGAGACAAGGTGTTCGCGCCAGTTTGCGTAGGCATGTGGGCTATCAGTCGGTTCGAGGTCACCGAAGCGGTAGTAGTTGGCCACGAACTCCCGGAGCAGGAGCAGATCGGCACGCACATACTCGACGAACGGTTCGGTTGTGTCTGCCTCGTGGAGAAAATCTGCTGCCATCTGACGCAACGTCGCCGAGGGAACCGGGTAGCGGGCGGCGATAATTCTTGCGGCCCGGGAGACAGTGTTGGTGACCCCCCAGGCGGTCATATGGTCGGGGCACGTGCCGCCACGGGTAATCAGAGCCGCCGTGGCCAGGGAACGCTGGAGATCCCGGCGCGCTGCCGCGTAGTCTCCCTTCGCCGCGTGGGTATGCGCGGAGATTACTAGCCAAGTGCAGAGATTCCGAGTCCAATCGGGAAGGAAGTGTGGCTTGTCCCATGTATCGACCGTCGGGACTTGGGGGGCAGGCGCTGCCAGAGCCTTGTCGAGTAGCCGTATCGCTGGCTCGTGCAAGGCCAAACCATGGCGGATCTGTTGGTATTGCTCCAGTGTCCAGGGGGCTTCGGTCCGGATCGCGAGGATGCGTGGGTCCGACTCGTCCCCTCCACTAAGCACGCCCATGTCAGGCGGGCCAGACTTCGGAAGCGGGGCCGGAGGGGGGGAAGCCGTTGGCCAGGGGTGGTACGTCAGCTTGCCGAGGGCAGCTCGCCAGCCATATGACCACACCGGAACTGGTTGCGGTTTGTCCGCAGATGGTTCTTCCCCCATAGCCAATGGGGGACTCTCCGTGCCGGGAGGCGGCGCGTCGGCTCTGGTGACTGAGATGCCCAGCTTGGTGAGGATCTCCTCGTAGGAATGCCTGACGTTGTCGTCTGGATCAGCCGCCTCGGCCTCCGCAATCACAGCCAACGCACTCAGGAATAGGCGATACGCAGATTCGGGCCCAAGGTCAGCTTCCTTCACATGGGGGCGCGTCATCTCCACGCTCACGCCGGGAATTGGTGCAATCCATGGGCTCCGGAGCCCAAAAAGGAGAATGCCGAGGGTGGCTGCCGCTATGGCACCCCAGACGAGGAGCTTCCGACGCCTGCTCCATCTCGGTCCCTTTCTACCCATGGGTGGGGTGCCCTTTCTTCGCGGTGTTGCGGAGTACCAGTACGCCCATATGGACGAGAGTTCTGGCCAAACCGCGCGCTCTGGGGGCGCAGAACTTGCTGACAGGGCCTACTTCAGCAGCAGCACGCCGGCATAGTCTACGTCCCAGACGGGGCCGCCGGTGGTCTGCCAGACCATCCAGGAGTTGTCGGCCATGCGGCGGACGTTGACGTTGAAGGCGAGCTTGGCGGTGTCTGGTTTGATGCCGCAGGCGGCGAGGGGGATGCGCCATTCGCCGATCCAGTGGTCGGCGGCGCGGGTGCTGGCGTAGGCCATGGCCTTCGCCACCGCTTCGGCCTGCTTGGCGGTGGCACCGGCGTCGGTGACGCTGCCGGGCTGGCCACCAGCATAGCCACGGAGATTGAGGATGGGCGACTTTTTGGTGGCGAAGTCGTGGAGGGCGAACTCGACCGCGTCGTTCCCGCCCCACGTATCGCCGGTGGCCAGGGGTTTGCTGGGATCGACGGGGGTCTTGACCAGCAGGTAGAGCGCCTCGCCATCAAAGGCGACCCAGGCCAGGGACTTGTACTTGGACGCCTCGCCGCACGGGGGCGTCGCGCAGACCATGGCCTGCTTGGGATCGAGCGGCCATTCGCCGGGAGCGGCTTTGCCGTCGATCTGGATCGAGCCCTTCTTCGCGCTTCGCACGTTGTGGGTGGGGCCCTGCCCCTTCTTGCGCGCCTCGGCAGCGGGTGGGGCCTGGCTGGGGCGCACGGTGTGCTGCACGGGCCAACTGGCGCGGAGCTTGTCCCTGTATAGGCCGATGTCGGCGAAGGGGATGGGTTGGAAGCCGAGGGCGAAGGCGGGGGAGTCCTTGCGCAGGCGGTAGTCGCCCTTGGTGGCGTTGCGGAAGCCGGGATCCTCGTCCACCAGGTTCCTCTCGATGGTCTGATGAGGCTTGGCCTTGCCCTCGATACTGCTCCAGCGACCGCCGGTGGAGATGTTGCGGGTGATGCGGTTGCCCTTGGGCAGGCCCGGCTCGTCCGCCATGACTGTCTGGAGCTCGGGCCAGCGTTTCCTCCATAGCTCGCTGTTGTAGGGACTCTTCTCGAGCCGTTCCTTCATGACCCCGTTCACCGAAGCCTTGGCCCAGCCCACGGCGCGGGCATCGACGTGGACGGCGGGGCGGCAGTCGATGAAGATGTTGTTGTCCACCACATTGTCCCGGCCGCCGCCGATGAAGGCGGCGCGGGTGACATCCACGAACAAGTTGCCCTCGATGGTGGTGCCGGAATACATATCGTCCAGGTAGATGCCCATGCAGCCTCTGCCCTGGAACCCACTGATATGGTGCATGTAGTTGTGGCGGAGAACGGTGCCGCGCTGGGTCCAATCCCGGCCGGTGTAGATGGCCCCGGCATCGTTCGACTCGTAGCAGACCGAGTGGATCTCGTTCCCTTCGATCAGGTGATCGTTGCCACCGAAGCCCATCGCCATGTGGGGGGCATCGTGGATCAGGTTGCGGCGGGCCACGTTGCCAACGCCAGCCAGCGAGATGCCGGGCCGGTAGACGCGGTTCACGCGGGCGTAGTGGTGGATGTGGTTGTTCTCCGCCACCAGATTGGCCTTGGTGAGGGTCCTGCGGTCGCCGCCACGGAGGGAGATGCCGTGGGAACCCAGCTCGTAGAGGTCGCAGCCGACCACTTGGCTGTCACGACCGCTGAGGGAGATGCCACCACCGCCGCAGTTGCGAATGGTGCAGCTCTCGACGCGCACGCCCTGGGCACCGCTGATGGTAAGAGCCGTGCCACGTGCCCCTTCGAGCACAAGACCGTGCAAGGTGACATTCCTCGCCTTCTGAAGACCAACCACCTTGGGCAGGACCGAGACGATCACTTCGGCCTGGGTCGGATCGCCGAGAGGCCAGAGGGTGAGAATGCCCTGGCTGGTATCCAGATGCCACTCGCCGGGCTGGTCGATCTCGCTCAGGCAGTTGTAGACGTAGAACCACGAACCCTTGCGGTAGCCATAGCCATGGAAGGGCTTGGGGAAGAGCATGCGCCCAGCCTTGGGGTCGAACTCCGCGACCTTGTGCCGCTGGTCCGACCAGTCCCAGAACCAGTAGCCATGGGTCCAGAGATCACTTTCGCCAGCCCAGCGGGCGCCGCGAGGATCCTTGAACCAGATTTCGCCGTACTTGCTGCCCTTGCGCCCATGGCTCACCTTCCGGTCGCGGTCGCTGATGCCGGTTACCTTGATGAACCCCTTGTTGGGGTAGCGCGAACGGGGCAGCGGCGTGCCATTGAAGAACACCTCGATTCCACCCGTGGTGGGTGCGCCGAGTTCCGTCAGGCCCAGCGCCCGCAGATCGATCTGCACCGCGTGGGGTCGAGCCGCCTCGGGGAGGCGCGCCAGACGATCCGCAGGAACAGGGGCGAACGTCTTCACGCGCCTGCCCGCCAGCAACCGGACCTCTTCCTTGCGGTAGTTGCGGTAGACAATGCGGGCACCAGCGGGGGCAGAATCCGCCTCGGTCAGGGCCAACGGCTGAGCTAGCTCGTAGACGCCTCCCCGCACAGAGACAACCGCACCCTCCTTGGGGAGTTGCGCAGCCTGCTGGCGGGTGCGAATCTCGTCGCGAGCGCGCTCGAGCGTGCGGAACGGGCCGCCTTTGCGGTACCAGGCCCGATCTGGCGCCGTGCCAGACCACGCGTCGTCGCCGCCGGGCGATACGTAGAGCTGCAGGCGAGCCCCCCATAGGGCAGCGGAGAAAGCGAAGGCAAACACCAACGAAAGGCGGGGCAATCTGCTGGCCATGGAACCAATTCCTAGACTGGAGTGAACGCTCGACCTCGGGAGGGGTGGCCAAGTTCCTGCCAGCGCCGGGTAATGTCAAGGAGGGGAACCAGTTTCTTGACAGGCAACCAAGCGCAACTAGCTTGCCATGATGGGGCGGATGCGTCACCAGCGAAGGAAACCGAGATCGCAACGGAGACCATCAACATGAACCCGCTCGCAAACACCCGCGTCTTGATTACCGGAGGGGGCGTCCGGATTGGTCGCCAGATTGCCCTGCGGTTCGCAGAAGCCGGGGCCACCGTCGTGGTTCACTACAACCAATCCGAAGAGCCCGCCCGCGAGTTGCTCGCGGTGCTCAACGGGATCTCGGTCGGGCATGAGCTGGTCCAGGCGGATCTGTTGGTGGACGCAGAGCGTGAGCGCCTGATCCCCAAACTGATGGGCAGTGGACGCGGCCTGAACTGCCTCGTCAACAACGCCTCGGTCTATCGTCGCTGTCAGTTGACCAATGTCATTGCCGAAAGCCTGCGGGAGGACTTCCTGATCAACTTCGAGGCCCCGTTCCTCTTGATGCGGGACTTCGCTCGGTTCTGCGAAGAAGGGAGCATCATCAACATCCTCGATCAACGGGTGGCCACAGTCGACCCCTCCGCCGGGACCTATGGCTTTGCCAAGAAGAGCTTGCGGGACGCGACCGAGGCGGCGGCCGTGCAGTGGGCCCCCCGAATCCGGGTGAACGCCGTCGCTCCCGGCGTTGTCCTCGCCCCGCCCGGGGTGGCGCCCGAGAAGATCGAACGATTGGTGAAATACGTACCCATGGGCCGACACTCCACACCCGAGGAGATCGCCGAGACCTGCCTCTTCCTGGCCCAGGCCGAGACGATCACCGGCCAGATCATCTACGTGGACGGGGGCCTCCATCTGGTCGGTCCGGACCTTCAGGAACCAGACGACGCCCATTACGCTGCGGAGGACTGCTGAGAATCCCCTCCGGCGTGGAGGAGGGCGGGGACGCAGCGACCAGCCGCCATGCTGGAGAGCGCGTCCGCTGCCTTGCCCCGGCAAGTCCCCGCACCTGTGTTCTTCAACTCACTCGATTGACGGCGGTTCCGCCCGACGATATGGTGGGGAGAGAGAACGCGGCAGCTAAGGTCACTCAAGGAGCCAAAACCGTGAACGCCACATTTCTGGTCTGCGTGCCTGCGCAAGGAGCCAAGGAGCCGGTGCGGCGAGCCAAGCACGAGACACTGTGCATCGGTCGCACGCGTGACGGCAACGATGTCGGGCTGCCGGGCGACAGAACCCTCAGCACGCACCACTGCGAATTCTTCTTCAAGGACGATGCCTGGCATGTGCGCGACCTCGACACCGAGTCGGGCACGTTCGTCGATGGCGAACGGATCCAGGAGACCGCCCTGGTGAACGGCGCGCGCATTCGGCTGGGGGTCGCGGAGATCCTCTACACCCCGGATGTGCAGACTCCGCAAGTCGTCGTTATGGAGGATGCAGCTCCCCGCATCGAGGGTCCGGCAGTCCAGCCCGCCGGCCTCTCCGGCAATGGCCAGGAGGAAGATCCGCGGTTCAGGATCCGCCCGGGTGCCGGCGACCTCGATGAGCAGGAAGTCCAGCTCAGACCTGCGTCTTTGCCCAGCGGCAGTGGTCGCCGCGCAAGGGTGCGGGAGATCGAGTAGGCCAGATCTCCCGACGCATCGTGACGCGCCACCACCGCGCGTAGCTCGTGTCCCGCCCAACAGACGCTGGGCAGGTTGCGCGGACGGTGGTACTGTGTGGGGAGAGCTTTGGCCTGCAATCCTCTTCGACAAGGAGACCGATCCGGACCATGATACGCTTCCCTCCCGGTTCGAGCCGTTGCCAGCTGTCACCGTGCTCTCGTCTCTGTCTTGCCTTGTTCCTGACTATGGGAGCCATGGGATTCCAGGTCCGGCTCCACGCTGCGGCCGGGGCACCCTGGCACCATGCGGCTTCGCCGTACCGGGCGGTGTTTGGGATCGTGTCCAAGGCGAACCACCCGAAGGGGGGAGCGGTCGTGGCCGTGCCCATCTGCGGCCTGGGTGCCGAGGATGGCAGCGAGCTCTGGTCCTTTGACCAGACGGGCCAGCAGTTGGCGTCCCAGCCCGTTGGCAAGGGAGCCCGGAACGAAGCACTCGCGCTGGTGCGCCCCCAGCCAGCAAGCAAGAAGATCTACGTTTACTTCGGATCCAAGATGAGGAGCCCCGTGCACAAGACCGCCTTTCTGCACAGCCTCCTCTGCAATGTGCGGACCCTCCCCAAGGGGGCCGCCGGCAACTGGCAGCAGGTGGCGGAACTCCTGAAGCAGTCCAAGAATCTCGGCACCGTCTTCGTCGACAAAATCGAGCAGGCCCACAACCCGGTGGATTCCACCGATGCGGTGCTGCTCGTCTTTGACGGCTATCTCAGGATCCCGAAGACGGGCAAGTACACCTATATGATGGCCACCGACGATGCGGGTTACCTGTTCATCGACGACCGCCAGATCCTGAAGCGGGACGGGCGTCACTGGGCGAGGGACGCCGCGCGAGGCGAGTGCCGCAAGGAGGTGGTGCTGACGAAGGGGCTGCACAAGGTCCGCATGGTCCTGGTGGATCTCGGCGGCAGTATGACGGCCCTGATCGGCCAGTGGATCGACGGGCGCAACAAGTATGCACTGCGTCCCCAGGATTTCGCGCAGCCAGGCAAGACGAAGCTTGAACGGCTCGAGCCTCGACACCGGAATGTGCCTCTGCCCGCCTTCCAGACCAAGGAGCTGTCCTACATGAGCTATGCCGGGGCTCAGTACACCGAGATCGAGGTCGGCACGCACGATGGCAAGGAAGCCACATTCCTCTTCCGGGATGGATTTGCCGGCAAGGGGAAGACCAGTCGACGCATTCTCTGCGGCACGCAGAGCATGCCTGTCCGAGTCACCAGGAAGCGGGTGACAGCGACCGGGCTGGTCGCTATCAGCGAGAAACCGCCCAGGGCGCGCTCCCTGCGGAACGCGGCTGATTTCAAGCATTACAGCGCCCTGATTCTCTCGGCCAACCTGGCCGACTTGGATGCCAGCACCCTGCGGGGCTACATCCATTTCCTGAATTTCAGGGAACTGAACGAGGATGCCGTACCCGTCTACGAAGCCCTTGTTGCCCGAGGAAAACTCGAGCAGGAGGAGCGTTACGAGGCCCTCGTGGGCCTGGCCCGCGCGGCAGGGAAGACCTTTCCCGAGAAGAGCGCCAAGGCCTTTGCCGAGGCGGAGAAGCTGGTCCGGGGCCAGAAGGCGTGGGGCAAGACCGCCCGGGAATACGTGGAGTTCCTCCTCTATCGGACCCAGGACTTTGCCACGGCGGACAAGCTCCTGTCCAGGATGCTCCGCGGCGCCCCGAAGGATAAACGGCCCATGCTGTGGGGACTGCAACTTGACTTGGTGGTCCTGCAAGGCAAGACGGACGAAGCAAAGAAGGTCCTTGACGAGCTCCTGCGTGCGAGAGAGGTCGAGTTTCTGCGCACGCGCAAGACCGGGAACAGCCAGCTGTTTGCGGCAGCGGCGGTCAAGAGCAATGCTCTTCGGCAACGCTACTACGACCTGATGAAGGCCGGGTTCGTCCTGCAGGCGCGCGAGGTGCTGCACGAGTGGTCGGACATCGCGCCGGTCGATCGGGTGCACGGTACGCTGCCTCTGGCTCGGGCGCGGTATTGGGAACGCCTGGGCTGGCTGGATGGCACGCTGGCCGAACTGGACGGCGCCATCCTCATGGACCCCTTGCTGCCCAATCTCCCCGAGGTGGAGTTGCTGCGCGGCATGATCCTCCAGAAGGCGGGAGAGAACGGCAAGGCGAATGAAGTCTTCCTCAAGATCGTCAAGGAGTATCCGAACCATCCAGCCGCCCGGAAGGCCAAGGAGTCGGTCAAATGAAGTCCCTGCCATCGATCCCTGTTCGCGTCTTGTTGAGTGGTCTCCTGCTGGTCTCGTGCGTGGCGGTGCGCGCCGGCGGCAGTGTGGTGCCCGTCGGCACCTATCTCTACGCCCGGCCGCAGAACCCGGAGCAATACACGGGCCAGCTCATGGTCCGCTTCAAGACCCCTGGCAAACGGCTGGTGGTGGCGTGGGGCCGCAAGAACCGCAAGAACCGCAAGCCGCGCAAGGGCACCAAGGAAGGCGACCGCCAAAAGTTCAAGCCCTATGAGGGCAAGACGATCGACGATGGTGCCGGGGTGATTTTCTGGAATCTGCCGAGGGATCTGTACGATGTGGTGGTGATCGATGCCGAAACGATGAAGGTCCACGAGGGAATCCGGTTGCTGCGTACTGGCGACCCCGAGCAGCCACTGGACAAATTCCTCGGGGAAGTCCGCGAGACCCTCGGGCCGCGTAAGGACCGGATCGGCGGCTGGGAGGGCTTCTTCGACCAGAAGAAGTTCGAGCGACTGGAGAGCAACGGGGTCCGGGCCGGCGTGTTCCTGCAGCAGATGCGCCTGGGCAAGGCGCTGGCCGAGAGCGGGGCCGTGCTCAAGGGCTGCATCCACAGCATCGATGTGGTCTGGGTGGAGCGTGCCAAGGTGGAAGGGGTTGGCTGGCAGGTCGTCTCCCGCCAACAGCTCTACCGGGATGAGATCCCGGCCCGCACGTTCTTCAGCTACACCCATGTGCCCGCCCTGAGCGGGATCCGCATCGGGGGCAAGCGGAAGGACATCGGCCCCATCGCCCTGCCCTGAAGGCAGGAAGCGCACACGGGGGCAGAGACCCAGCCTGCGGCCAGCGGCCTATGCTTCCGCGCCGGAGAGAATCGACGGGACGCGCATGGACGATACCGACACCGAGCAGTCGAGCCCAGTCAGGACCAGCAAACTGGCCGTAATCGGCCCCCTGGCCTTCCTGGCCGCGATGGCACAGGGCAACCTTGGGCTGGGGCTCTTGTTCCACGCCCGCGACGCCTTGCTCGCGAGCAAGGCGCAAACCGGCCTCCTGGCCGGCATCTGGTTCCTGGCCTATATGATCTCCTGCCACCTCTTCCGGCCGCTGTCCCATCGCCTCCGCCCGCGTTTCTGCGTGTTGGGGGCCAGCTTCGTGCTGGCAGCGCTGACTGGCCTGCTGGCTGCCGCTCCCTCCTTGGGATCGGCCTATCTGCTCAACGGGCTCCTGGGAGTCGCTGCCGCCTCATTCTGGCCGCCATTGATGGGCTGGCTGTCCGCCAATGCCGAGGGGGGCCAGCTCAGCCGTCGGCTGGGTGCCTTCAACGTCTGTTGGAGCAGCGGCGCAATCCTCAGCCCGGCGCTGGCCGGCTGGGGCAGCGAGATTTTCTCCTGGCTGCCCCTCGTCGTTTCCGCCGTCCTCTACTTAGCAGCGGGACTGCTTCTCGCGCTGGCCGTGGTGGCTCTCCCGGGAATCGGAGGGGATGATGACGCCCACGAACGCGAGCAGCGGGGCGTTGCCCAGGAACCGGGGACGGACGGCACGCCGCTGCGCTTCCCCGCCTGGGTCGGGGTCTTCTCGACCTACCTGGTTGCCGGCGTCGTTCTCAATGTGTTCCCGATGGCGGGACGGACCGAACTGCACCTGAAGGCAAGCGACGTGGGGTGTCTGCTGCTGCTTCGGGCCTTGGCCACCAGTTTCGGACTGGGCATTCTCGGCCGGACCGCCTGGTGGCATTTCCGCGGCTGGCAGATGGTCGGCACCACGGCTCTGCTCGGCGGGTCGCTGCTCTGGCTTGGCAGCGCCCACAGCATGGCTGGAATCGGGCTGGCGCTGGTCGCCGCCGGCGCTCTCAGTGCCTTCGGCTATGTCAACAGCCTGTTCCACGGTGCGGTGGGCAGTTCCCGGCGGGTGGGCCGCATGGCCATCCACGAGTCACTGCTCTCGGCCGGGCTCTGCTGCGGTGCTTCGCTTGGCGGCGTGGTCTATCAACGCGTCGGGATCACGCCGTTGCTGACCGGCTGTGCCGTGCTCATGGGAGCAACGGCCAGCATCCAGTTGGCCCTTCTGAGGGCCTGTCGCCGACCGCCGACCGGCTGATAGCTTCGGGGACGGAAGCGGAACCGGTGGCTATATGCGCCGCTGCCGGCTCTGCAGATCCTGCGCTTCCCCACTTGCCATCTCGTAGAAGATGCACCGCTTGAAGTTGCTGCAGCAGCACCCGTAGATGTGATTCAGATCAAAGTAGCGGTAGGGAGTGAGCTGGCCGTCGCGTTTAGCGACCGTCAGACCGAAGGTCTTGAGGGCTCCGCAGCCACCGGCAATGCCATCGTACTCCGTCTCGAGATTGCCGTCGAACTGCCGCCGCGTGGACATGATCCGCTTCAGCTCGATGTGCGGCTTGAACCTGCAGACAGCCTGCTCGGTGCAGGCTTCCATCAGCTTCGCCTTGGGCAGCGACGCAGCCCACTCTGGCGGCTCGATCTCGGGGCCGCCGTAGACTTGGCGGGCTGGCTTCTTCTGCTCCCCGGTAGCGGCGGCGGCTTGGGGAGCGGGCGCCCTCCCGAACAGTTCGGCGATTTTGTCAAGCAGACCCATGGGTGGCGACTACCTTTTGTGCTTGTCCGGCGACGGACGGTTGAGAAAAAGAGCGGTTCAAGGCAGGGAACTGCCGCCACAGGAGGGCGACAGCGGGCTAAAAGTAGCTTGCATTAGCCGGTGAAGCAAGCCAGGAAGGCATGGGGCCAGGGCAGTTTTGCTCTCAAAGCACGCCAGGCCGTGGCTGTGGCTGCATCCCGCCGGGAACCAGGCAATGGCGCGCACCTCTCGCAGATCCTCCTGCGGGCACGAAGACAGCCGCCGCCATGTGGCACCCGCTGGCATGGGTTCGCTGCGCTGGAGCCGTTGCGGACCGAGCGGCAGGCAGACCAAAACCGTCCAGGAAGCTGGAATACCCCCGGCATGGGGCCATATTTACTGTTGGTGGGTGTGGGGGCTCGGTGGAGTGTTGCTCGAGTGTTCGGTGTATCCTTTTCTGTGGTGAACGACCATTGTTCTCTCTATTCAGACGCAAACGCAAAGAGAGCGGCAGCGATGCGGCGCCAGCCCCGTCGCCGCACGACCTGGCGCGGAGGAATACGCGCCTCTCCACGGCGTTCGCCGGCGGCCATGTGCCATGCCAGCAGTGTACCTTTGAGATCCCCATGAAGGGGTTGCAGGAACTGCGCATGGTGGAGTGCCCTGCCTGCAAGGCAATCAACTTCGTCCCCATGCAGGTGGGTCGCTTCTGGTTGTTCGAGTCCTTGGGCGGGGGAGGCATGGGCAGCGTGTACCGGGCGCTTTCCGCCGATAAGGTGGATCGGCATTTCGCCGTGAAGGTGCTTTCCCGGGTCGAGAAGACGAAGCCGGCAAACATCCACGCCCTGCTCAACGAGGCCCGCATCGGCAAGCTGATCGGCGACCATCCCTGCCTGGTCAAGTGCGTGGACTCCGGCTGCGAGAACGGAGAATACTATTCCGCCATGGATCTGGTGCAAGGCGAGCGCCTCGACAAGAGCATCGACCGCCTGGGACGGCTGCCCGAGCAGCAGGTGCTGCAGATCGCCCTGCACGTCCTCGCGGCCGAGCAGCACATCTTCAAGTGCGGCTACCTCTACCGCGATCTCAAGCCCGAGAACATCATCATCAACGACGAAGGCTACGCCATCCTCTTCGACTACGGGCTCTGCATGCCGCGTGAAGACGCGCTGCACCCGAAGGACGAATTCGTCTCCGGCTCGCCCTACTACCTGCCGCCCGAGCGCCTCCTCGGCAAGGGCGAGGACGCGAGCAGCGAGATCTACAGCCTAGGGATGGTGATCTACTACGCCCTCTCGGGACAGACCTATTTCGACGCCGACGAAGTGGAGGCGTTGGCCAAGCGCCATGTCTCGAAGGTGCGCCTTTCGGTGTCGAGCAAGCTGCGGGACTTCCGCGAGGATCTGGTGGCGCTGCTCACCAAGATGATCCGGCAGGAGCGGGACGAGCGCTTCCAGAGCTTCCACAGCGTGGCCCGAGCCGTCCGCGCTATCCAATGATCTCGCGGTAGCAGGTGAGCAGACGCTCGGTCTGTTTGTCGAGCGACCCGTGCTCGCGCATGATGGCGGGGCCCTGGGCCGCACGGATCCAGCGCCCGTCCGGATCGCCGCTCAGGAAACCGCGCAGCGCCGTGGCCAGGGAGGGCACGTCATCCACTGGCACGGCAGCAAGGAACTGCCGCATGTCGGGGTGCGGCACATTGCCTGGGATGTCGCTGACCAGGAGCGGAACCCCGGCCACCGCGGCCTCCAGCAAGGCGTAGGACAAGCCCTCGTGGCGGGACGGCAGAATCGCGAGATCCGCCCCCCGCAGCAGGCGGCCGGCGTGCGGCACGTAGCCGTCCCAATGCAGGAGACGGGTGATGCCCAACTCCTCGGCCAAGCGCTGCAAGCGTTCCCGTTCGGGTCCCGCGCCCAGCAAGCGGACCTGCAGGCTATCCCCCATCGGTCCGAGCAATGCCAGCGCGCGGAACAACCAGTCGTGCCCCTTCTGCCTGGCCAGTCTCGCCGGGACCACCGCCACTTTGGTCCCTTCCCCGACCTGCCACTGAGCCCGCACCTGGGGGCGCGGCAGGAGCGCGGCGGACCAAGCATCCGGCAGTCCGTTCTCGACCACGCGCAGACGCTCCGCAGGAAGCTCAAGCTCAGCTTCGGCCACAGACCTCTCTGCCTGGGAGACAAGGACGAACCGCGTCGTCCAGCGGGCAAGGAGACGTTCCATGGTCACCGCCAGAGCCCGCTTCAGACCGGTGAACTCCTGGAAAGCGAAGGAGTGAGGCGAGTAGGCAATGGGAACCGACTGCGGCACGGCAAGACGCGCCAGGAATCCCGCCTTGGTCGCGTGGGCATGCACAACCCCCGGTGATGCCTGCCGCACGAGTCGGCGCAGGGCCAGGGCGTGGGGGATGTCGCGTGCCGACAGACCATGCCGCATGGGGAGCACATGGACCGCACAGCCCAGCGCGGACCACGCGGCCAGGTCGTCCGCCATCCCCGCCTCCGCCCGCTGCAGCGAGACGACCACGCTCTGGCGGACCCCTGCGGCATGCAACGCAGGTATGATGTACCCCAGATGCCGGCGGACGCCGCCGGCGGCGGCTTCCGTCACGTGCAGGACGCGAAGAGTGGTCTCGGGTCGGGAATTCACGGCAACTCGGGGAGTGCAAACGAGTCACCCACGTCGGCGATCCAGCGGGCCAGTCGGTCGTGCAGCCGACGGCGCTGCCGGCCGAATGCGACGTTGTGGGCCAGGTTCGCCTGTTCGTAGGGATCCTCGTTCAGGTTGAACAGCAACCACGGCTGGTGCTCGAAGCAGACGTACTTCCAGCCGTCGTTGGTCACGACCCCGCGCCACGGGCGATCCACGCTGTCGCCATGCCCGGTCGGGATCACGCACTGAATGTAGGCCGAATCCGGAGCCTCGACCCGGGGCCGATCCGGCAAGCGCCAGCCGGAGTAGTCGGTGCCGCGCATCCAGTCGGGCTTGTCGATGCCGCAGAGCCCCAGCGTGGTGGGCGCGATGTCCACATGGTTGATCGGCACCCGAGGCCGGCCGGACCGAGCGGCATAGCGAGGCAGGAGCCCGCCGACCACAAAGGGAATGCGGACCGATTCCTCCCACGGGCTGGTCTTGAGGAACTGGCCGTGGGAGCCGTGCATGTCGCCATGGTCCGAAAAGAAGAGGATGTGGGTGTCCTCGGCCAGGCCGGCCTCCCCCAGCGCCGCGCGAATGCGTCCCACATTCCAGTCCAGATTCTCAATCATGCCATAGGCCCCGGCCAGCTCCCGACGGGCCCGTTCCTGGATGCGCGGGATGGCGGGCACGTTCGGGCGAAGAACAAGTTCCGCAGGCCGATGCCGCCCCATGTACTCGGCGGGAGCCACATAGGGATTGTGGGGTGGCTGTACGGAAAGGGCCGCGAAGAAGGGCTGGTCCCGCCCCTGCCGCCGCATGTCCCCCCGCTCCCGCAGGTAGTCGATGAAGAGATCGGTCAGGCAATCCGTTTCGTAGCCTGGCAGACGGTAATGGAAGGCCCCGTCCCCTTCGCCCCCGTGGACCCAGCAATCCCACTGCGCGTTGTTGTTCTCGTAGCCAACCCAGGTGTCGAATCCCCCCCTCCGCTCGGGGGGGATGATATGCATGGCGGCCCGCCCTTCGCGCTCGTGGAAGCCATCCACGTGCCACTTGCCGAAGTACGCCGTATGGAAGCCGTGCTCGCGGAAGGCATGGGCAACCGTGGGAGTCTCCGGCGGCATCTGGCACTCATGCCCCGGCACGCACTCGTGCGGGTACCGGCTGGTCAGCAGGGAACCCCGGAACGGACAACAGAGCGGAAAGCCGCACACCGCCTGCTCATAGTTCTGCCCCTCGGCGGCAAGCCGGTCGAGGTGGGGCGTGCTGAGGTTCGGATCGCCATTGCCGCTCAGGGCCTGCGCCCGGTGCTGGTCGCCGAAGATCCAGATCGCGTTCCGCTGTGGGCTGTCGCTCATCGAACCATGCCTTGCTTGGGAAGAGACCGGGGGGAATTCGGGAGATCACGTGCACCCCCGAAGATAGGGCTCCCCGCCGGGGGCGTCAATGGGCTGTGGGTTGCGGTCGGGAACTCGCGCGCGTGTTTTGAATCTCTCGCATCTGCAAAAGTGAGAAGCAGAAGCCGGAAACGCGGGACGAATCAGGCGCAAAAGACGGGAAAAGCTGGCACGGTGATTGCTTGCTGTTGGTATTAGGTAGCGCGAAGGAGGGGTGTGGGATTGCGTTTTCGACCGCGCGCCACTACCTTAACGTCTTTACGTAGTACTCGTGAGAGGGCGCCGCTGGCAGGTGGGTGTTTCTCTGCCAGGAAGACGTCAGGGATATGGATGGTCAGGCTGGAGCGATAACGATGACTGAACAGGGCCGATCTGTCAATAGAAGCCTACTTGCTGGGCTCTGCGCCCTTTTTGTTTGTGTGTGGATGGTCCCGCAGGTGGTAGCGCAGGGGGTGGCAACACCGGTGATCGCCACCCCCAACGACCCGGCGACCGGCATCCCGCCGGCGGGCCTGGATGTGACTGTCACCTGCGATACCCCAGGGGCGGTCATCTACTACACCCTTGATGGCACGGACCCCACGAACGCAAGCACGCCCTATCCTGGCACGCCCGTCCATATCCCCGAGGAAACCGGCTTGACGGCAACCAAATCGGTCGTCTTCAAGGCCACGGCATACGTCGATGTGAACGATAGCGCGGTCGCAACGGCCACCTACACGAACTTTGCCGAGGCGGAGTTCTCCATGAAGCTGGACGTGGCTGGCGCCGGAGACACGTCTGTCCCAGGCCTGGAAGAGCTTGAGTTCGGCTTCCTTACCGGGGCGACAGACAACTATGACACGGGGATCGATGGGGATCTCGTCGTCCGGGCAGCGGCCCGCGACAACCCCCCGGTACCGCAGCTGCCAGTGGCCGACATCCGCTTCATCACTGCCGACAGCCTGCTCACGCAGATCGACTACCGTTCGCGAGCCCAACCGAAGGAGTGGCAGCTTCAGGCACAGCTCTTCCCCGGCCAAGGCGGTGCCCCCGCCGAAATCACCTTGACCTGGGGCCACGATGCGCAGGCTGGTTTCGGCTTGCCGCCCGCCACCGTCCCGTACCTGTGGCTCTACCGCAAGACGGAGACGGCCACGCAGGGCGTCTACGAATCGACCCCGGTCGTCGGTGGCGACCTCACCACAGCCGGCAGCATCACCATCAACCGGGCGGATTGGCCGGCCGAGCCCGATGACTACGACGGGAATGGCAACGATCTCTACCGCACGTTCTACATCGTCTATCGCAACGCCGGACCGCTGACCACCACGATCGCCCCCGCGGCAGCCATCACAGCCGGAGCCCAATGGGCCTATCGGGGAACGGACACCGACGCCTACTCGGCATGGAAGGACTCGGGCGACAGCGAGACCGTGCACGCAGGTGAATACGAGGTCAAGTTCAAAACCCTTGATGTGCGCGCTGCCGCCTACTACCCGCCACCCAACCAGATCGTCACCGTGACAGCCGAGCAGACCACCACGGTCACCGGGACCTACCTGGACACCCAGTCCACCGCCGAACTGGCGCCGGCAAGCGACAAATACGATCCCGAGGGCGGCACGGTGGACGTGAACTGCACCTTCACCTACTCCCCCGACGTCACGCTGACCAGCCTGACCTGGGAATTCCCCGCTGGCACGCCCCCGGCCGACTGGACGATCACCGCCCTTTCCGGAACCGATGGCGCCGCCGGGGTCGTCCAAGGCGACAACCGCACAATCGTCTTCAGCGATGCGCGTAGCGTTCCGGCAAGCAACCCCATCGAGTTCACCGTCACCTTCACCTATCCCGACCAGGGCGAAACCCCGCCCGACATCACCTTCGACGCCACGGTGACCGCCGTCACCAATGCCGGCACCCTCACCCCCGACGTCGCCCCGCAGGCCATTACCCCCCAGACCGCCACGCTAGACGTGGATGGTGACGGTGCCTTTACATCCGACGACGTGGTGTTCGTTTCGCGCTACCAAACACTCAAGGTGCTGGCCGGACTCGACCGCGCCACCGTCGTGCTCCTGCTGGTTCCCTCCACCATGTCCCCCGTCTCCGATGCCGGAACGATCTATGACACCATTGAGGAGCTTGAGTCGGACCTCAATGTGGATGGCGATGGTGCCTTCACGTCCGACGACGTGGTGTTCGTGTCACGCTACCAGACTCTCAAGGTACTGGCTGGACTCGACCGTGCCACCGTCGTGCTTCTCCTGGTTCCTTCCACCATGTCCCCCGTCTCCGATGCCGGAACGATCTACGACAGTATCAGTGCCATCGACCCGACCGAGCCCTAACATCGGCGCTGCCCTGACGCGACCTCTTTTCCCTAAACTAGTTGCGAAACCGATTCTGCGAGGCCCCCATGAAACAGCTCCTCTCCCTGATTGGCGTGTTTGGAATTTTCGCGGCTGTCTCGGCCCATGCCGTCGAGGTCAGTGCGTCCAGCGAAACGAGCCCCGCCGGTTCCTCGGGCCAGACGATCGCGGTCGAGGTCACTACAGGGGGCGGCGAGACCTTCCGTGCTACCGGCTTCAAGATCGAGTGGACCGGTGCCGATCTCACGCTGACCAGCGCCGTTGGTGGCAACCAACCCTTTGAGGCCCCGTTCTCCGGGTGGGTCGTGAACCTCGGCATCGTTGCCGGCAATTCCATCATCGTCAACCTCAATGGTGGCGCCGAGGTAATCGCCGAGAACCAGACCACCACGATTATGAACCTGACCTTCGATGTGGCTGGCGGCATCGCCGCTGGCACTGCCGTGCCGGTGACGCTTACCGCCCTGTCTGCGGGGGATGTCGACACCTTCACCTCCGGCGGTTTCAGCATCGCCGCGGCCTACGTCGCCAGCGACGATGGCGAAGCAGGCAGCCTAGTTACGGTCGTGGAGGACAGCCGCGACAACCCCATCGATGTCTTTGCCAACGACGAAGTGCGTGATCCCGCCGACCTGACGCAATTGCAGACCAAGACTGGCGACGGCGGCGACGTGGATGTGGTCATCGGCAGTGCCCAGGAGCTCGAGATCCTGCGAGTCGGCGTCTGGGACGACGCCAACGTGAATGGCATCATCGATGGCGGCGAGTTCACCGAGGAATATACCAGTGCAACTCTACCTGTCGTTCGCGCCCTTGAGGATCCCTACGTCTGGGTTGACGGGGATTCTGCCGCCGGACAGGTCGTCCGCTACACCCCCGGCACGGACTTCAACGGCACCGACACCTTCTGGTATGAGGCGGTGCGCCATGTCGCCGGGGTCCGGGAGGACGTCACCTCCGTGGGTAAGGTCACGGTCACTGTCACGCCAGTCAACGACATCCCGCAACTGCAGACGACCGCGAACTCGAACGAAGGTCCCTGGCACAAGTACACGGAGGGCGATGGGGCGGTGAACGTCTTCACGGCCGTCACGGTGCTGGACCCCGACTTCAGTTATGCGACGCCACAGACCAACTACAACGGCGCCAAGTTCTACGCGATCATCGAGAACGCCCAGACCGGCGATGCCCTTTCCTATGATGCCGCCGTGCGCTCAAGCGACATCACGCTGAATGGGGCCAGAATCATCTACCAGGCCACCGAGATCGGGGATCTCTTCCAGATCACGGGCGGCATCAGGATCGATCTCGACGACGCTCGTGCCGACATCACGCCAACGATGATCCAGGCCCTGGTCACTGACCTCAAGTTTGAAAATGCCTCGGATGCCCCGTCCGACGCGGAGCGGCTGGTGCGCGTCTTCCTGGACGATGCTCCGGGCGTTGAGGCAATCAGCCACCACCTCTTTGAGGTCGATG
>JABGQJ010000629.1 GCA_018648945.1 Victivallales bacterium | reverse complement strand
AGTTGCCGCTGTCATGCCCCGCCTCGTAGACCGTCGCGACGTTCGCGTGGTCCAGCCGGGCGGCGAGGCGGCCTTCATTCAGGAACCGCTTGACGGCATTCTGGTTCGCCGCAAAGCCGGGCGGCAACACCTTGACCGCCACCTGCCGGTCCACCGAGAGTTGCCGCGCCAGGTAGACCTCACCCATGGCGCCCTTGCCCAGGAACCGCTCGAGCCGAAAGCCCGCCAATGTCGTCCCGATCTCGACCCGTCCCTCCGGAATCGCCACCGGCTTGCCGCACTGCGGACACGCCGCCTGCGACCCGCTTGCCGAGGAGTCGGCCTCGAGCTTCCCCCTGCACAGCGGACACTGGAAAGAGAACAACATATGCCTTGCCCTTGGGAATCCCCTCCCGGTGACGCTGCAAAGGTAGTCGGGCAAACACGGCCCCGCAAGACGGCACCACGGGCGCATGGAGGGGAGCCGGCGACAGCGCCGCCCCCCACGAGGGGAGCATGGCTGTACGGCCGGCATGGCCGACGGGGGCCGCCACGTGGAGTGCTTCTGGCGACACCTCCACTTCGCCGCACGGGGCGCGAGGAGGTAGGGGGGCACGGACGAGGACTGGAGCAGTGAAGCAGCAACGTGTCCGCCGCCTGGTCACCGAATAGGCACATCAGCGCAAAACGGCGGCATCCTGCGGTGCGTGGCTGGTCCGAGGCCCGTGGACCGTCAAGCCCGCTGTCTGCCCCAGCCCGGGACATGGGACAGGGCGACAGACAGCTACTTGAGGGAGAGCACGAGCCGGAAGCCGACAAACGCCATCCCTTCGGGAGCGTCCGCCCTGCTTGATCGACACTGAACGTATGGCAGTTCGTGGAGGTGCCAGTCCGGGCCGCGCCATGCCTCGAATGTCTGTTTGCCCTCCGTCTCATTGGCGCAGCATTCTTGGACGTTGCCGCCTATGCCGAACAGTCCCCAGGGGTTCTCCCGACTCTCTTCCACCTTGCAGGTCACGGGGTGCCCATCGGTGTAGGTGTCGAACTTGGAGTCCATTGGAGAGGTGGTGTCGCCAAGATTGCCGGCCTTGCCGGTAATGGGAGGCCAATCGTTGCCCCAAGGGTACTTCCTGTCATCTCCGCACTGCGCATAGGTGATATACTCCCTGCCGGCAGGGAGCCGGTAGCGTGCCTGCTTCGGCAGACGGCCGGCCTCCCTCTCGCGCTTGGTCAGCCACTCGGCATAGGCACTGATCTCCCCGAAACTAACGTATACCACAGGTTGCCGATCGCCGTCGAGGCTGTATTTCAGATAGGGCCCCGAGTGGTTGGCCTTGTTGAAGGCTCTGTATTCGCCATTGGTCACCTCATACTTCCCTACCCACATTTTGAGGGCGTTGATCCAGACGAATTCCATGCCGACGTCCGGCACGGTCCAGTTGCACGCAGGGATCGGGAAGTCGATCGCTTCACGGAAGAGCTTGGCCCATCTGCGTCCGGCGGCGGTCTCTCCGTGCTTCTTCTCGTATTCCGCGAACGCCTTCCTGGTACTGCGTAGATTGCGGGTGCGAGAGAGAAGCGTATCCGCTGATGGTGCCGCGGACGCCTTCCCGGGACTGCGTAGATTGCGGGACCGGCGCTCGCAATTGGCGCGTATCTCGGCAATGATGTCCTCGCGGCTCGTAGAGAGAGTGCTTGGCAGGACGGTGGACAGGACGTCCCTCGCCGCCCTCTCCGCAGCTTCCTCCGTCCTCCTGCTCCTTCCCTCCTGCAGCTTCCCGGCAAGCGCTACGCCCAACGGCGTTCCCGATCTGGCGAACAGCTTCCCGGCAACATCCAGGCGATCGGCCTCCACGGCCAGCAACCCGCGCATAAGCAGTACTTCGGGCTCCTCCCCCGTGCCCAGGCGGGAGAACTTCTCCTCGGTGGACAGCATGCTGTACTTGACGACGCGTTTCGCCTCGACTGTGGCACCGCCCCGGTTAAGTAGCGAGTGGACCGCGACATCGCTGCCGGTCACCCCACGAATCCTGCACCGGATCTGCTCCTTCCTGAGCTTCACCACTCCCGTCTTACCCACGTCGCGCCGGAAGCTCTCGAGGATTCTGTCCTGCATGGCGCAGACCGCCAGAGTCTGCGGGGAGGCATCGCCTCCGGCCTCCTTGCGGGCGGCGACGAAATCCCCCTTCAGAAGGGAGACCAGAAGCTTGCCCGGGAGCTTCTCCCGGGAGGCCGGCGGCGGCGCGTGGGGGCCTGGCTCTTCCCACAGGTCGGCCATGATTCTGGGGAGCACATCGTGGAAGCACACGTTCGTCCATTGCCTGGTATCCAGCGAGAGCTTGGGCAGCGCCTTCCGCAGTTCGCCGAGAGTGCCGGTAGAGGGGGGATTCGCCCCGACGACCAGAAGCTCCAGTGCCGTGCATGAGCGCAGTGGCAGGAAATCTGTAACTGCCGTGTTGGGTCCCAGACCAAGCGAACGCAAGGGCATGCCTGCCAGAGCCGAGACATCCGTCACGGAGGAACCGGCTATGGAGAGATGCTCCAGCGGCAGACCTTCCAGCGGGGCCAGATCTCCCACTGCCTTGCAGTGGTACAGATGCAGGAAGCGGAGAGGCATGCCTCGTAAGGGGGCAAGGTCCCGCACAGGTGTCTCCGCGATCTTCAGGACGGTGATCGGAGCCCGTTCCAGGGGGGAGAGGTCCTCCACCGCACTGCTGGTCAGATCGAGAAATCTCAAGGGCAGGCCACGCAGGGGCGCGAGGTCGGAGATGGCAGTGCCCCGCGCCTCGAGCATGCGGAGAGGCAAGCTGGCAAGGGGAAAGATGTCGCGAATCTGGCTGCTCCCGCCCTCCTGGCAGACGAGTCGCACGCCGACTCCCCCGGGTACCCCGGAGACTTCGAGCGCCAACCCCGTCGCGCCGGGATTCGCTTTCCTCATCGCCTCCTCCACCGCGAGGAGCCGGCTCTCCGGCAACGGGCATGGCCACATGTGTTGCCAGGTTGCGCCGTGGATCCTCCCATCGTTCCCGTTGCCCGACGCGTCCTTGGCGACGTCGCCTTCCCCCTCCTCGAAGTCGAGCAGGCAGAGCGTATCTCCGTCGGGCTTGAAGGGCAGCGCACCCGCCAGGCTGAAGTCGCCGGTGTACCGCACGGATCTGGAGACGCGGATGCATTCCACTCGCCCCTTGAGGAACGCCTGCTGCGCCCTGCCGTCGGCTCCCGGGTTGGCCCCGACCATCACCGGGGCCAGGGAGCCCCTCCTCAGTGCGGCAGCCAGACGCGCATCCTGTCGCTTCGCGAGGAGAATGCCGTTCCCGTAGAGGCGCATCTCCTTGCCATCCCACACACCGGCCACATGGGCATATCCCCCATGCGCCCGTCTCGACCGCAGCGGCCAGTACCCCTCCGGCGTTGGTCGATCCCGTTCGGTCCCGATCGAGCCGGGTTCCCCGCCTGCGGACATGCCCAGTGTCCACCTCTCCCGCGCGTAGCCCACCCACAGGAAGCCACCCCCTTCCGGGTTGCCCAGAATCACTCCCGGATGCTCGGGAGCGACGCGCACGACCGCCTCAAGGGTGAGGACCGGTTCCTTCTCGTATCTCAGCGTCGGGACAACCACATAGTCGTCCTCGCCGTCGAACTCCAGTGCCCAGTTGCCGGTGTGAGGCAGGGAGAGTGGGTCCCACGGCGCGCGGGTTGGTTGCTCTCCGGCACCCGGACGTTCCGGGGGCTCGGGTGCCGGCTCCTGCGGTTCCGGTGCCGGTTCGCCGCTCTTCTCCTCACCCGGCTTTGGTTCCTCGTTCGGAGAGGCTTCGGGTTGCGCCGGGGGCTTCTGCATCCCCTGTGGAGAGCCGGTGCTCTTCCCGGGTGGCTGGGAGCCCGACTTGTCCCCTTTGTTCCTGCCGTTCCCCGCCTGCGGGGTGGTGGCGGTCTTGGTCGCGACCGCCGTCGCTTTCGGCTTGCCGGTGCCCTTCCGAGCGCGTCCGACGGCGATCCCCAGAACGAGCAGAAGAGCCAGGCTGACAGCCCCGACGCCGAGGACCAACGGGGACCGGTGGAATGGCCGGGAGGGGTGCAGGGCCGTGGCTTGGGCGGGCTTGGGCGGCGACTGGCGCTGTTGGGCCAGGGCTGCCTGGGCGTCATGGACCATGCCGGAACGGCTGGTGACGCCTGCGTGATGCGTGCCCGCAGCGGAATGTGTCGGCAACTCGCCCTTCTGCACGTGGGCGAGCTCGGCAAGCAACGCCCGCCAGTCTGGATGCCGCTCCCCGGGGTCCTTCGCCATCATGGTCTCGATCAGGAGGGCACAGTCTTCGCTCAGCTCGGGGTTGCGCTCGCGCGGCGGCGGCAGGGGAGAGTGCACGTGCTGGTGCAGCACCACCAGGAGACTGTCCCCGACGAAGGGCGGTGCGCCGGTGGTCAGGTGGTACAGGGTTGCCCCAAGCGAGTAGACGTCGCTTGCCACGCCGAGCCCGGAGTGGCCCTGAGCTTGCTCCGGGCTCATGTACTGGGGCGTGCCGAGGATGGCTCCGGAGAGGGTCATGCCCGTCTCTTCGCCGACGCTCTTGGCCAGGCCGAGGTCCATGAGGAAGATGCGCTTGCGCAGATCGACCA
>JABGQJ010000628.1 GCA_018648945.1 Victivallales bacterium | reverse complement strand
TGCCCGCCCAAGCCCTGGCCCCGCAACCAAGCCCCGCGACGAGGATGAGTTTGGGGCCGGGCAACTGCCAGAACCGCTGGGGAATCGAGGGGCCAACAACGCAGCGGAATCGACGGCCGTCCGCCGAGACCTCCGTGCGCAAGCGCATGCCGCCGATCAGGGAGGTGGACTGGAGCAGGGCGAACTGCTCCCAGGGATTGCTCCAGGAACGGGATGCCACAGCCGTGTTGGCCGGGCTCATCTGGTTCAGGCTGTTGCGGCCCAGATCGGCAACGGCCTGTGCTTCCGTGCCCGCAGGCAACGCGTAGAGCCACCAGGAGACCCGGCGGGAGATCCCGGCTGTGATGACCGGCTGTCGCAGGTAGCCCAGTGGCGTTTGCCCGACGGCGAGTTGAGCTGCCTTCCGGTAGCGCACAGGGCGTGCGCCAAGCTGGCCGTCGGAGTTGGCGTAACGAAGCACCCGCGCACCGTCCGGCCCCGCATAGGTGAGCACCGCATAGAGATCGACCTTGCCAGGCCCGAGGCGTTCGCTCAGATTGTAGAGGGCGGGCGTGTTCTCGCCACTTCGATAGAGCTGAAAGGGGAAGGAGATGCTCAATCTCGGAGCGGCCGTGAGTGCTCCCGCCAGTGCTGCAAGCAGGACCAGAAGCCTGGGTAGGGCTCCGGTTGTGACTGTGCGTTGGGGCATTGCGGCCATGTGATCTAGTGTCCCAGAACGGCTCGTAGGTTCTCGATCTGGCGCGCGACTTGGCGGCGCGCGGCGCGGACAGCTTCCGGATCGTAGGTGAATTCCTTGAGTGAAGTGACCACCTTCTCGTCCACAGTCAGCGCGTCTTGGGCGGGGGCAAGCTGTGCCGCCTTGACGCCCTTCTTCTTCGCCGCCGCGATCAGCGACTCCAGGATCCGGTAGTAGGCGTAGTCTTCCATGCCATCACGGAAGTTCTCGGCCCGGATCGTGGCCAGGGGACCATCGGGACCGGCACAGAAGATGCTCCCGTCACCATTGTTGTCGCGGTAGCTCATCGGATTCCAGTTGGTGTAGGGACCCTCGGTGATGGGACCCTTGTTGACCGGCCAGCGGGTGAGGGCGTAATAGAGGAACCCGCCCGGACGGTACTTGGCGGTCATCATGCCCATCAGTAGACGCGACTCGATGGCCGGATATTCGATCAGCCAGTTGGCGTAGGGGTGCTTGGGACCAATGCAGATGTACCACCAGACATCCTTGCCGCGAGCTCGGGTCGCTGCCACCTTCTCCGGATCGAAGCGCGGCGTGAGCGGCACATGGATGTCCACCACATCGCGCAGCGCCGTGTCCGCCCCAAACGAGTGGTCGTAGGCGGTGGTCATCAACGGCATCTCCGGGAACTCGGCCTTGATCGCGCCGAAGACCTTGGCCATGACCGGGAAGACACCGGCCGGGACCTCGTCGTAGCCGTACACATAGGCGTACTTCAGCAACCCCTCGCGCTTCAGGATCGGCACCCAGTAGCGCAGAGTCGTCAGCACCTTGTCGATGGTGGTCTGCACGTTGGGGTGGTTCACATCGGTGATGTTCCGGTCCGTCCCCACGTAGCAGATGTTGAAGGCGGTGAGCAACCCCCGGTCGCGCAGATTCTTGAGTTCGGCCAGATAGATGTCCGCCTTTTCTGGCGTGTGGCTGGCGCCCCGGTAGATGCGGTCGAAATCGATCTTGTAGAGAGCGAAGAGATCACGGAACTGACTCACCTTCTCGGCGTAGGCTTCCGGGGACAGGTCCTTGCCGTAGACCTGGCGGATATGGTTGCGGAAGTCCGTGGCCGTCGGCAGCAGCCCCCGGGTGGTCACGGTGAAACCAAAGACCGTCACCGCAAAGGGTACCGACACCGGCGGCGCGTCGTCGGCAGACACGGTCAGAGCGCCCGTATACGTACCGGGCTTGGTCTTCTCGGGAGGATGCACGCGAACCCAGAACGAGACCGCCTCGCCGGGCTCGACCCGCGCCTTCTGCTGGAAGTCCAGAATCGGGTCCGGCCACCAGCCCACATACGGCACCTCGTAGGGCGGTTTCTTGGTCTCCACATGGCCGACCAACGCGACCTCGACCGCCTCCCTGGGCAATGCCCCAGCCTGGCCCCGAAGCTCACCGACCGTGACCGTAGCATTACGCAATGGGCGGCGGGCCCCGACCACGACAACCTGCAGGCTCTCGTACTCATTGGCCGCCAGCTCCAGCTCGGCCTTCTCGGCGATCCTCACCCCAGCCAGCGCCACGTCGCGAATCATCACCTTGGTCATGGAGTCCGCGATGCCCACGCCGAACTGGGCACCCGGCACCCGGCGACCGGCGGCCACGCGGCAACGGGCGGCAAAGACCTCGCGCGACGCCCCATCCATCCAGCCGTTGGCACTGTCGAGCTGCTGGCGGAACGCACGTAGCTCCGATGGTCTGGCGCTGGGGCCCTGGAACTGGGTGGCCAAGGCGCGCAAGGCCTTGGCGCGGCGGGTGAACTCGACCGCGAAGGACGCGCGATCCTCGGCGGGCAGGTCGGCCAGGGACTTCTGAAAGGCGTCGTATCTGCCGAGGACGACCTCGGCTTCAGCCCTCGGCTTGGTCACCAGCCGCATGCCATCCACCACTACCACCATCTCTTCCTCCGGGCGAGTCAGGAACAGATCGCACTGACGCATCGCAGTCAGATCCAGCCCGACCCCATGCACATCGATGCGGCACGTCGTTGTACTCTTGGCAGCAAGGGGCAACACCCGGCTGTGCTTCTTGTTGCTGGCATCCCGCAGACAGAGCTTCAGAAACGTCTCGGCCCCGGGATTGTGGATGTCGAAGACCAGGTCCTGGTAGAGCGTCCAGTCCTGCGGCATGGCCCCGGTCGCCGTCCACGCTTGCAGGGCAGGCCAGGGCGGCTTGCCTGCCGCATGCTTGGGGTAGGTCACCCGCAGCCCCCACTTGCCCTGAGTGGCATGCTCCTGCACGCGCTCGACCTGGATGCCGTTCAGCTTCCAGCGGGCGAGGTCCTCATCGGTCTCGAAGTCGCCAAAGACGTTATCCAGCAAGATCGGTGCATCCGCTTTGCCGAACCGCACCAGTTCCAGCTTCTTCACGCAGAGCGTGGCGCCCTTTGGCGGGCGGGTCATGAAGAGGTCGATCGTGGTGATCGCGTCTTCCTTGCCCAGCTGCTTGCGGATGTTCGCCATGGGGAAGAGCAGGGAGTTCCAGACACTTGGCTGCAGCAGGCGATGGACGTTGTAGCGCTTGCCGTTCCCTCGGAGGCACAGGCCCAAGTCCACGACATCCTCGGTGGGGTTGAGCACGGTTACCCGCAACGCGTCCCAGCCCCGCCAATCGGCATGCTTCAGGCTGCCCTCCCGGAAGTACATGGCCGGCCATTCTGCCTTGCCCGCTGCCCATGCGGGCCAGGTGGCCTGGGCAACCCGACCATGGCGGCCGAGAGGATCGTCGCAGTCGGTCCAGGTGACGCCGCCGCCGACCGCCACTGTTGCCGGGCGTCCCCCGGGGCCGAACTCGAAGACGGTCTGCGTCTCCAGGGCCATCAGGAGTGGTAGAGAGAGAAGGGAGGCGAGGACGGCGATTCTCATTGGTAGCTTCCTTGGGGTGCGTGGACAGCCCGAACCCAACACGGTTTCTGACGGACGGGGGCGGCTAGAGCTTGGCGGTCTCTCGCTCCATGATCTCCCAGGCTTTCTGGATGTAGAAGCGGTAGTTGGCCAGGGGCGTGCCGTTGGGGATGCGGTGGTCGAGACCGAGAATACAGCCGCCGGTGCGGACCATCGGCGGGACCTTGCGCTCCAGTTCCGCCTCGATGTCCGCCAGGCTCTGGCGGATCACATGCTTGTCGAGCCCCCCGTAGAAGGCCAGGCGGTTGCCGTATTTCTCGCGAACCTGGACGATGTCCATGTCCGCTGCGGGTTCCATGGGGTGCATGCAGTTGACCCCGGCATCCATGAACGCCTCGATGACGTGGTTCATATTGCCGTCGGAATCCTGGTCGAAGACGCGCGCGCCGCGGTCGGCGAGGAGATCCCAGATGCGCCGGTAGTAGGGGCCGATGAACTCCTTGATCTGCTTGGGGCCAGCCAGGGGGCCGCTTTTGCCGGCCATGTCCTCGTGGATGGAGAGGAGATCGATCTGAACGGTTCGGGAGGCCCGTTCCAGCACCTTGAAGGCGGTGTCGCCGATGGTCTTGAGGATGTCGTGGATCAGTTCGGGTTGCTCGTAGAAGGCCAGGCAGATGTTCTCCTCGCCGAGGAGCTGGCGGGGTTCGTCGAAGCCGCCGGGGATGCCGACGGTGACCACGCGACCTGCTGCTCGATGGGCCTTGGCGACCGCTTCCCAATCGCGACCGAAGCGGGCCTCGCTGAATTCGTAGCGGGGCTTCAGTTGGAGCCAATCGTCCATGGTCTTGACCGGGAAATCGAGGGGGAGGGGAATGGTGGCGATGCCCTTGATGAGCTGCATGCGACGGCCCATGCGGTCGCGGGTGATGATGTACTCCTCGGTCTCTTCGAGGACCACGGTTGGGGCACCACCGGTCCAGCCGGTGCTGCCCGGCACGCCGCCGCGCTGCGCGGGGAGGTAGCGG
>JABGQJ010000627.1 GCA_018648945.1 Victivallales bacterium | reverse complement strand
CGAGAGCCGGGAGCAGTTCGACCGTTCCCATGAGCCGGTCTGTGCTGCTGGCATCCTCGTCGTCGGCAGCCCTGCCGACGGGAGCGTGCGCGCCTTCGCTGCCGAGACCGGCAAGGAACTCTGGCGATTCTATGCTGAGGGTCCGGTTCGTCTTGCCCCCGTTCTGGCCGATGGCCGCGTGCTCTTCGGCGCGGACGATGGCCGCTTCTACTGCCTGGATCTGAATACCGGCAAGGTGCTCTGGCAACGGGTCGCATTCCCCGAGGAGAGACCCGACGTCCGCTTGCTGGGCAATAACCGGCTGATCTCGCTCTGGCCCGTGCGCGGCGGCGCGGTCGTGGTCGGCGATACCGTCTATTTCGGCAGTGGTGTGTGGCCCACTATGGGCGTCTACGTGCAAGCCCTGGATGTCCGCACCGGCAAGCCCCGCTGGCAGAACGGCAAGCTTGCCTACCTCGCGAACGTCCGCATCGATCACAACCTGCGCTACGATGCGGGGATCTCCCCACAAGGCTATCTGCTGGCCACGAAGGACCGGCTGATCGTCCCCAATGGGCGTTCGCACCCCGTGGCGCTCAATCGTGCGGATGGCTCGCTTTTCCACTTCGTCCAGGGCTACCGCAACGGTCACTGCCAGGTCGCTCTTGGCGGCAACTACGCGTTTGTGGGCACGAATGGTGTACTTGGCCTCAACGACTTCCGCGAGGCCGGCAGCAAGTGGCAAGGAGCGGGAAAGAACGCGCCCAAGGCTTTCGATGCCAGCAAGTTCGACCTCTATGAAGGACCCTATCATCCCTATAAGAAGTTCCCTGGTTGCGATGCCAACTCGGTGTTCGATGGCGGGACCGCCTACAGTCTGGTCAACGGGGTTCTCTACACGCATGATCTGGCCGACAGCGGCGTGTCTGAGTATGAGGTCCCGCGGGGAACGAAGAAGCTCACGCCTTTCCGATGGGACGCGCGCATGACTCTCCGCGTAACCACCGGCCTGAGCGGCAAGACCCGGCTCTTTGCCAAGGCCGGCAACACCCTCTACGGTCGCGCGGGGAACCGCGTGGTTGCCCTGCAGGTGACCGGCAAGTTCCCCCCGGTCCGCGTTGCCTGGGACGCCAAGGTCGGGGCCCTGCCCACCTCGATGATCGTGGCGCAGGACCACCTCTTTGCCGCCCTGGCCGACGGCTCACTCCTCTGCTTTGGCGCGGGTGACGGAGCCGCGACAGATCTGGTGGGGAAAGGCAAGGACGTATCCCCCGCTGCTTCACCCCAGCTCAAGGCCCTGCTCGCGGCCAAGGTCCCCCAGGAAGGCATCGCTCTCATTCTCGGCGGGTTGAACGCCGGGGAAACCGAATTCCTTCTCGCCAACACCAAACTCCGGCTGATCGTCGGCACCGACGATGGTGCCGAAGTGGCAACCGAACGCCGCCGAGTGGCCGCAGCCGGCGTGTACGGCACCCGCGTGGAGCGCCTCAACGGGAAGCCCCTCGCGCTTCGTCTGCCTGCGTACCTGGCCTCGACCCTCTGGCTGCGGGGCAGTGATCTGGGGGTGCCCACAGAAGCTCAACTGGTCCGGTCCTGGAAGTCGGTACACCCCTATGGCGGGGCGCTGTGCTTCACTGGCCCCCAGGCGCAGTGCGCCGAGTTCGCCGCGCTGGCAAAGAGCGCTCAGTTGCCCGGCGGTCGCCTTCAGACGGGTAACTCCTGGATCAAGATCAGCCGGCCCGGTGGCCCCGTTGGCGCGGCTGACTGGACCCACGAGACAGCGGATCCCGCGCGCAGCTACTTCTCCCAGGACCGCGCCGTGCGCGCGCCTTTGGCCCCGCTCTGGTACGGGGATGGCCCGACCTATGGCTTCATCAAGACTACGGACTATGGCCGGGGGGTGAAACCCCAGGTCGTGGCGGGGCGGGTATTTGCTCTGCAGCAACGCAGCCGGACTCTCTTCGCCTACGATGCGTACACCGGTCGCCTGCTGTGGACCACGCGGGGCGAAGGTAAGGACAAGGGCTTCATTACCCGCTTTGCCTCCATGTCCGATGGCATCTACGTGGCCGGCAAGGGCCGCTGTGTGGTCTACGATCCCGCGACGGGCAAGGAACTGCGCCGAATGGACTTCACCGGTGCCGCCGGCAAAGGGGAGCCCGCCCGCGCGGTTGCTGTAGTCGTCTCTGAGGAGTCCGTGCTCATCGCCGCCTCCGCCAACGAAACCGGGGCCATCGAGAAGGGCCTTTGGGATGCCGATGCCCTCGTCTGTTTCGACCGGAAGACCGGCACCATCCGCTGGCAACGCACCGCTCAGGATCGCTTCAACACCAAAGCGCTTGCCATCGGGGACGGCTCGGTCTTCTGTACTGATTCGCTCTCCCCCGTGGCCACGGAGAAGTCCAAACGCCGAGGGGAGGGGGTGAAGGAGTGCATCTCCACGGTCGTGGCTCTGAATGAACTGACCGGCAAGGAACGTTGGCAGCACCAGCATCGTGCGGCCTACCGGAAGCATGGTGCATCCAGTTGGATGTCCACACGCACGAGCGACGACTGGGTGGCCTATGCCGCCGGGACCAAGCAGTTGCTTGCGGGCCGGGGCAAGACGACTCTCCTGCTGAATGCCCAGACCGGCAGTGTGGTCTGGGAGAAGCCCATCGGCCTGTCCCAGCCGGTGGTCATCATGGGGGATCGGCTCCTGGATCAGCGGGCTCGGTTCGTGAAACTGGCCACCGGGGAGTCCGTCAAGAGCGGGGTCTTCGGCAGCGGCGGCTGCAACTACGCGGTGGCCAATGCCTTCCTCGCCTTCCTGCGCGACCGGACCGTCTGCTACATCGATCTCGAAAGCGGCGTACGCCACCGTCTGCGCAACATGCGCTCGGGGTGCAGCAATAGCTTAGTAGCCGCTTCCGGCCTCCTCAACATCCCCAACTTCGCACAAGGCTGCGTCTGCAACTACCCTGTCCAGACCACTTCTGCCTGGATTCACCAGCCCGAGGCGGAAGCCTGGGCTCCCGCCGAGCCACTTGAGCTCAAGCCGCTTCTCACCGAGACGGGAATCGCCAAACTCGATCCGGCGGAAGCGGCCAAGATGCATGCGTTCAAGCGCGCCTTCCTGGTGGACGATCCCGAGTTGGCTGCCAAACACCTGCTGGCGCACTGGGGGTTCGATGGCGTGGCGGGCACCAATGCCCCCGACCTGTCGGGAAACAAGACCCCTTGCCGCCTGACGAACCCCAGCTTCGAGGACTTTGGTACGGGCCAAGCTCTCCGTTGTGGCGGCCTGGAAGCGAGGACCAAAGGGCATGCCACGATTCTCCCTTCCGGTCGCATCCAGGACGCGTTGACCTTTGCGGCTTGGGTCAAGATCGGCCCCGAGCAGCACAAGGCCTCCACCGGCGTGGTCGAGCGTCCCCAAATCTACCGCCTCATGGTCGGCGAGACCAAGCCGCCCTACTCCATCAGCCTGTCCTTGCAGACGACCGCCGGTTGGCGAAGCGTCCGCACGCCCCGCACCATCAAGGCTGATCAGTGGGTGCATGTTGCCGCCACCTACGACGGGGAGGCCGGCGAGTCGGTCATCTACCTGGATGGCAAGCAGGTTGGCAAGTCCGCCAACCAACCCGCGCGCATCCGCGCCGTAAGTGGCGTGATCGATGTGGGCGTGCGCGACACCGGGGCCTTCCTCTCCGGCGCGCTGGACGAGGTCCGTATCTACGACCGCGCCCTCGGTCCCAAGGCCATCGCTCCTCTCGCCAAGCAACCGTAGGCGGATCGCTGCAAGGATGCTTCGGGCCCTGATTGCTTGGCACCGGATTGCGGTTGCGCCGGTGCCGTCAGCGCGCGCTATTCGGGTTTTTCGCCCGGGAGCCGGAGGTCCTCGTCCGCCTTGGCTCCGCCGGGCAAGATCATCAGGTCGGCGTTGCCCACCCACATGGCGAAGTAGGGGTTCTCCGCCTCCCGGCGCTTCAGCAGGACCAGGAAGGGCTTGTCGAAAACCAAGTTGCGTTTCGTCATCCCACCAGCCCCGACCCCTTCCGACTTGAGGACCGCCCCTCGCTCGTCGAGACGGAAGCGGATGCTCTGGAGCGCGGCCCCCATCTCTTCGTTGTCAAGCCTCCCGTTTGCCGTTTTGAACTGCTTCCCACACAGTTCCTTGTAGTACCTGAGCACCTTGAAGTCGAGGACCGGAACAAAGAGATCCTCCATCTCACGCATCGGCGTGGGCTTTCCGTCGGCGATCCGCTTCTCCACCATCGTGATTGTCTCGGCAAGCGACGCCTCTGGCGGTACCTTCGCGAGGATGAGCTGGTCGCCCTTGGCCTTGACCCTGAGTTCGACTACCAGATCGTCGTTGCTCCGGTGGTCCAGAACGGTGACTTGTGTCGCCATCTTCGCCTCATTCCGTTCTTCGTCACCAAGGAACTGCTCGATGCCGAAGGAGTCCACCATCTGCCCCCCAAAGCGGAGCCCTCCTTGGAACCGGTCGAACGCCCACCGGAAGGGAAGGCTCTTCGCAAGGTAGGCATACATGACCCATCCCTCGATGGGCACCGAGCTCAGCAGCTCTGGCTCGGCTTGGCCACGGAATTTGCGGTCCAGTACCTGCCGGATCTTCTCCTCGAT
>JABGQJ010000626.1 GCA_018648945.1 Victivallales bacterium | reverse complement strand
CGGCGGCACGAACCATCTCGGTGTCTTCGGACTTGGCAGCAGCCAGAGCGGCGGGCAGACCCGAGCCAGGAGCCCACATGCCCATGCCATAGAAGGCGGAGGCCTGCACATGCCTCGGTGCCCGGCCTTCGGCCATCAGCCACTTGTAGGAAGCGCCGGCCTCGGCCTTGCGACCAGCAAGGCGCGCAGACTCAGCACAGGCCAACACGCCACGAGCGATGGCGCCCTGCACGATGGGGGAAGCCACCTTCGCCTCGGTCAACGCCTTGGCGGCTTTCCTCCCACCAATGCGTCCAAGGGCGTCCGCCCCCGCAACGGCGGCATTCACATCAGCACCGGAAACCAGAGCCATCAGAGCAGGTACGGCATCCTGCACACCGCGAGCACCCAGGGATTGGGCGACGCCAACCTGCGCCATGCCCTTGGTCTGGCCAAGGGCTTCGACCAGCGCGGCTTCGGCAGCCGTTCCGGGGACCTCTTCCAGCGCCCGCCGCGCCCAGTGCCCGACCTTGGCATCACCGAGAACACCAACCAGAGCGGGAATGGCGTTCTCCTCGGCGATCAACGCCAACTGGCGACAGGCAAAGACGCGACCGGCTTCGGTGGCCTTGGCATCGGCGGCAACCTTGGCAAGGCGGGCGGAGAGATCGGTGCGGTTCGGGGAACCGGCCTTCTGGGCTTCCAGCACCATATTGGCAACCAGCTTGGCGCGGTTGTCGTTCACGCCCATCTCGTAGCCGGCCAGATCCGCGAAGATGGCGGCAATGCCCTCCTCGTAGCCCGTCTTGGACGACTGGGCAAGATAGGCGGCAGAGAGCGTGCCCGAAGGCAGGTCGTCGCAGGGCAGATCGCCCAATGCATACTGGATGCCATCCAGGTAGCACTGCATGATCGGCTCGGTCCAGAAGATCTCGTGCCGATGCCCGAGGGAGAAGTAGAACACGCGCCCCTTGCCGTAGGGGCGGATCCAGGCTACGGCGAAGTCGCCATCGTCGCGCCGGATGTTCTTCTTGTTCATGTTGATGCGAGTGACGTCCAGGCTCAGAAGCACGCGCAGCTTGTCGCGGGAATAGGGTTCCTTGAACTGGTAGATCTCGTCCTTGACCACGAAGGACTGGCCCCGGAATGCCTTCATGAGCGGGTGGCCGGGATCGTCAAGCTTGACGGTCACGTCCTCGTTCCAGGGATGGGAGTTGAAGTAGCCCCCCATCATCTCGCCGTATTCCGCCCACTTGTAGAGGCAATCCGTGCCGGCGTGGACGCCAATCAGGGCCTTGCCGTTGCGGACGAAATCGACAAACCGCTTCTGCACCGCCAGTTCGCGGACCGCGAGGGCCTGCTTCTGGGCCTCGGTCATGTCCTTGGTGTCCACCTGCAGCAAGGGCAGCCGCATGGTGGTGCTGTTCATCAGGATCGCGTCGAAGGTATCGAACTCCGGGGACTCAAGAATGCCGGAATCGATGGTGGCCACGGTGCTGAAGGCGCCCGTCTTCTGGCCGAGGATCTCGAAGGCCTTCTCCGCGTAGGGCACGGAGCTGTGCTTGAAGCCTTCGCACTGGGAGAGGATCAGGATCTTGCGGGGTTTGGCCGGCTTGGCCGTGGCCTTGGCGGGCATGGCGGCCCGCATCTTGGCGATCTCGTCGGCCGAGGGTTCTTTGAGGTCGTAGGGCGCAGCGTGGGTCAGCAGGCCAGCGAGCACGCAGAGGGAGCAAAGCGACAGTAGGCGTCGTTTCATCGTGTGGCAATCCATGGGTTAGACAGTGAGAGTCCAGGGCGCGCGCATGGCCCGGCCAAGGAGGCGGTCGGCCGCTGGGTCGTTCACGAACCGGCTCTTCTTCGGGTCCCACTGCAGGGGACGCTTGAGCCAGTAGGCGATGTTGCCCAGATGGCAGACCGTGATCGAGCTGCAGCCGATCTCGGCCGGGCAGATGCACTGGCGCCGGGTCTTGATACCCTCCAGCCAGTTGCCCTTGTGGTCGCGGCTCTCGTAAAGCCGCGTGTCGTCGGGCCCCCACTTGGTCTTCAGCAGGCCGATCGGGTCGGACGTGAGGAAGCCGCGGTTCACGCCGATGCTCCCGTTCTCGCCGATGAAATCGACTCCGGCCTTGCCACGCGCGCCCCCATGGGTCATCAACGTCCCATTGGCATAGCGGTAGGTCAGGCGGCCATCCATGCCTTCCTTGGGCGGCAGGACTTCGACCGGGCCATGCCCATCCATGCCGAGAGCCCATTGGGCGATGTCAAAGTGATGCGCACCCCAGTCGGTCATGCCACCACCACCAAAGTCGCGGTAGTAGCGCCAGGCCGGGAAGACCTTGAAGTCGTCCAGAGGACACAGCCTCTCGTTGTAAGGGCGCATGGGAGCAGGGCCGACCCACATATCCCAGTCCAGCGTCTCGGGCGTGGGCTGCGCGGGCAGGTAACAGGGACCAGGAGGGCCTCCGACGTTGACATGGATGCTCTTGATCTTCCCGATGGTCCCGTTGCGGACCAGTTCACAGGCGAAGCGGAACTTGTAGTCGGAGCGCTGCTGGCTGCCGGTCTGGAAGATGCGATTGTAGCGCTGCGCGGCCTCGCGGATGGCCTCGGCCTCCCGCACGCTGAGGGCCAGCGGCTTCTCGCAGTAGACATCCTTGCCATGCTTCATGGCCTCGATGGAATGAAGGGCATGCCAATTCGTGGTGCTGGCAATGAAGACCGCATCGATGTCGGGCCGCTGGCAGAGCTCGCGGAAGTCGCGGTAGACCTTGAGCCCCTTGTACTCCTTGCCCTGCTTCCCCGTGTAGTGCCCTTCGATGCGCTTCACGCACGCATCCAGGCGGAGGGTCTCCACATCGCAGATCGCGGTGATCTGCACATCCTGACGGTTCAGGAAGTAGCCGATGTGCCCCCACATCATCTTGCCCATGCCGACCAGCCCCACGCTCAGGCGCTCGCTCGGTGCGACCCCCTCCGCACCACGGGCAACAGCAGGAATGATCGTGGGAATCGCCAGGCCAGCAGCGCCATAGCGAAGGACCTCTCTACGGGTAAGTCTTTGCCCCTTGGTGTCCACTTCTGCATGCTCCGTTGGGGGTTGGCAGGTAACCAGTGGACAGGTCGGAAACACGGCACGCCCCTGGCACCAAAACGCGTTGTGACAAAGCCCTAAATATCTGGGGTGCGACAGGACTTGTCAAACTCTGCGCTTTGCTCGCTACCGGTTGTCCTCGATGGCGGTCGTGGTACCGACGAACTCGTTGTCCGAGAGTTCTACCTCCCCAACTGCGACCGCGATCCGGATGCCCACTGGCTGGGAATCGCCGTCCCCGACAAACCGGCAGTCCTGGACCACGATGTTCCCGGCTGTGCCCTGGATATCGACCCCGGCCTCGCCGTTGCCGACGAATTCGCATGCCTCCAGTCGGTTCCGGTCCGGCGTTCGGCTTGGTTCGGGCTCGTCCCGGAATAGCACTCCCGCCACGCGGTTCCGCTCGAAGCGGCAACGCCGCATCACATTGTCGGTATCCCGGTGGCCGACACTCGAGCCGTATTGCGTGTTCTCCACAAAGACACAGTCCTCCGCCACCCCATCGCAGACTCCCCAGCACCAGAAGAGTCCCAGCCGGTTGCCACGAGACTCGCAGTCCTGGAATACGGGCCGCTGTGCGCCGCTCCCCGGATGGAAGCCGAGGGTGGCATTGCCCAGGGCACGACACCGACGGAACTGGATATCGTCGCAGACCTGGAAACTGAAGCCGTCCCCGTTGTAGTTCTGGCAGGTCACCCCCGCAAAATGCCAGCGGTTGCAGTATTGCATGAAGACCCCCGCGAGGTAGTTGCCATTCACCAGCGGGTTACAGTCGCGCGCGCCGTCCAGCACCAGGTTCTCGATGCACACATCGTCCACTTCCCAGCCCCGGATGAGACTGTGGACGCTCTCGGCACGAGCCTGCTCGGCCATCCAGAAGTTCTTCTCGGTGCGTTGGTCCAGATAGAGCACATTGTCCTCGATCGCGGTGATCGTGAAACACTTGGTCTGGGGCCATTCCGCCTTGCCGGAAGACAGCGCCAGGCCACCGCCCACGGTGAAGCCGGCGGGGTTCTCGACCTGCACGGCGTACTCGAACCAGTCCGCTTCGCGGACTAGGTCCGTGGCAGTTCCGGCGCACTTCTTGAGTACCGTGTCGTCCCCCATGCCGCGAATCGTCACCCCGGCGCGGGGGAAGATGGCGTTGCCCAGAGCATAGGTTCCCGCCAGCAGCTGTACCGTGCCGCCGCCCAGCGCCGCCACATACTCGATGGCCGCCTGGATCACACGGTGGTCGCAGCCCACGAAATCCGCTGCCGCCGGCCCCACAGTGACCTCGATCCGACGCGCGGATCGAACCGGACGGTGATCCGCAAAGGGGGAAACTGCCTGTGCTGCCATGACCTGCTCCTTGCTGCTGGTTCGACCTGTACCGGACACTCGCCGCCTACCCTAGCCTCTGCCACGCCGCCCGACCAGACCAGAGCGAGGGTATAGGGCAATGCCTCAGTCACGAGGGGGCGGGACAGCGGGGCCAGCCCCGCACCCCGCCGGGGAGACTCGTCTCCCCGGACCCCACGTGAGTGCGTTGGGGAG
>JABGQJ010000625.1 GCA_018648945.1 Victivallales bacterium | reverse complement strand
CCCAGCCTGCTGCTCAACCCATGGTCACTGGGCGAGACCCAGACCGGCCAGGAGCAACTGCGCAAGGGCACTGCCTATCGCAAGCTGCCTGTCCCTACTTCTGTGACGGCTGATCCGACCATGGCCGCCGAGGGAGCGGCCTTTGGCTATGCCGACCGGGGCGGCACCGGACCTGTCGGTCCCAACTACGACTTCCTGACTTCCCCGGCCCTATTGCTGGAGAATCTGAAGCCAGACGAGAATGGGGTGGTGAGCGTTGACCTGGACGTGGGCTCCCGACAGTACCTGCGCATTCTGGTCACCAACGGCAGGGAGACCGTGCAGCAGCCGCTCCTCCTGCCTTTCGTGAAGGAGCAGTACCGCGATTTGCGTCTGCGGCGGGAGTTGTCGGCGGAGCAGCACTTCACCGAGCAGAAACGCGTGGATATCGTGGCTGCGGGCACGCCGTTCACCGTGCCGGACATGCGCTCCAGCAAGGTGCGAGCCTACTCGACCCTGAGCGATGCCTACAGCCTGCTCAAGACTCTCAACGACGACAAGACTCTGGCGGAGTTCGAGTTCGTCTGCCGCTGGCCGAAGCTGAGCGACGAGGAGAAGCTGACGCTTTACGGCAAATACGCCTGCCACGAACTGAGCTTCTTCGTCTACCGGAAGGACCGGCCCTTCTTCGACAAGGTGGTGAAGCCCTACCTGGCGAACAAGAAGGACAAGACCTTCCTGGACCACTGGTTGCTGGCGGACGATCTCGAAGCCTACTTGGAGCCCTGGGCCTATGGGCGGCTGAACATCGTCGAACGCATCCTGCTCGGGCAGCGTCTGCCTGCCCAAACCGCCTCCGTTCGCCGGCACGTACAGGACCGCTTCGATCTGATCACGCCGAACATCGAGGCCTTCAATCATCGTTTTGATACGGCGGTGAAATCTGCCTCTCTGGACACGGACGGGGGGCTGGCGTTGCCCGAGGAAGAGGTGCTCATGGCGGCAGTTGAGTCCCCCGCCCCCGCTCCCCCTGCCGAGAAGAAGTCGCGGGCTCGGGCGGATTTCCGGCGGAATGGGAACGCTCCCAAACCCAAGCTTTCGGCACCGCGCAAGTCTGCGAAGGAGAAGCAGTTACGCAGACTCCTTGGGGTGGCGGACGAGACAGACGACAAGGACAGAGACGGGCTCGCCGGCGCGGAAGAAGAGTGGGATGCTGACAAGCTAGGCAAGGACTCGTCCCGGCGGGCGAATGCCCGCCAGTTGTTCCGGGCCTTGGACACCACCAAGGAGTGGGCAGAGAACAACTACTACCACATCCGGATCGAGCAACAGAACGCGAGCCTGATCCAGGTGAATGGATTCTGGTGCGACTACGCGGCGCACGAGGGCGATGGGCCCTTCCTCTCCACCCGCTTCCCTGAGGCAACGACCAGCTTCGCAGAGATGGTGCTGGCGCTGGCCGTGCTGGATCTTCCCTTCGAGGGCGCGGCCCCCGAACCGGTCTACGATGGCCCGAGCATGACGTTGACCCCCAAGCACTCGATCATCGTCTTCCACCAGCAGATCCGGGAAGCCACTCCCGCCGCCAACGCGACCTCGCTGCTGCTGGGGCAGAACTTCTTTGCGGCGGACGACCGCTACCGGCATGAGGGCAACCGGAAGTTCGACAAGTTCGTGACCGAGGAATGCCAGTCCGGCCGCATCTACGGTTGCCAAGTGGTGGTCACGAACCCGACCTCCACCCAACGGGAGATCGACCTGCTGCTGCGCATCCCCCTTGGGGCCATGCCGGTGAACAGCGGCTTCCGCACCCGTGGCATCCATATGGCCATCGGTGGCTATGCTACCAAGACCATGGACTACTACTTCTACTTCCCGAAGCCCGGCGATTTCCCGCTGTACCCGGTGCATGCCTCGCGGAACGGGGCGCTGCTGGCCTTCGCCAAGCCCTTCCAGTTCCATGTGGTGGAGAAGCTAACCAAGATCGACACCACCTCCTGGGACTACATCTCCCAGTACGGCTCAGCGGACCAGGTGATCGCCTTCCTCAAGGGCAACAATATCGACCGTCTGGACCTCGGGCTGATTGCGTTCCGCATGAAGAACAAGGCGTTCTTCGTGCAGGCGATTCCGTTGCTGCGCGCCCGCCACGTGTTCCATCTCGTGCTCTGGAGCTATGGCGCGTTGCACAACGACCCGGCCGTGATCCGTGAGTACCTGCCCCATACGCCTTTGGCGGACCAATGCGGCATGGTCTTCCAGAGTCCCTTGCTGGTGGTCGATCCCGTGGCCCGCGTTCGCTACCAGCACAAGGAATACTGGCCCTTGATCAATGCCCGTGCCCATCGAGTGGGCGGGCGTCCGCGTATCTTGAACCGGCAGTTCCATGGGCAGTATACCAGCTACCTGACGACCTTGGCCTATCGGCCCGTGCTGCGTGATGAAGAGAATCTGACCCTCGCCATGTACCTGCTGCTTCAGGACCGCGTGGCAGAGTCGCTTGCCGCCTTCGCCAAGGTCGATCCGGGGGAGCTTGACGAGCGGATTCAGTACGACTATCTGAAGGCCTATCTGGCCTTCTCAGAATCCGATCCCAAGGCGGCGCGGCGGATCGCGCGCGGCTACGCGAAGTACCCCGTGCCCCGCTGGCAGAAGCTGTTTGCCGAGATCGTGTCCCAGTGCGACGAGATCGATGGCGACGCCACTGCCGTGATCGACAAGGAGAACCGCACCCAGACTCAGACCGCCCTGGCGGCGACACAACCCAGCTTCGAGTTCGCCATCGAGGACGGCGAGATCCGCCTGGACTACCAGAATCTGGAGTCGGTGGAACTGAACTTCTACCGCATGGATCTGGAACTGCTGTTCTCTCGGACGCCATTCCTGATGGATGTGTCCGGCCAGTTCTCGGTCATCCGACCGAACGCCACGCAGGTGGTCAAGCTGGCCAAGGGCAAGGCGAGTCGGGCCATCGCCATTCCGAAGGAGTTCGCGAAGGTGAATACCATGGTGGAGGTGGTCGGGATCGGGCAGCGCCAAGCCAAGCCCTACTATCCGAACACGATGACGGTGCAGATGATCGAGGCCTATGGCCAGATCAAGGTCACCGAGGCAGGCGGACGCAAACCGCTGTCCACTGTGTACGTGAAGGTCTACGCGCGGCAGCAGGGCGGCAAGGTGGTGTTCTTCAAGGACGGCTACACCGATCTGCGCGGTCGCTTCGACTATGCCAGCGTCAGCACCGGTGATGTGGGGCAGGTGGAGCGCTTCGCGATCCTGGTGTTGAGTGACACAGCCGGGGCCGTGGTCCGCGAAGCCAAGCCCCCGGCGCGGTAGGCTTCAGAGTGGAAGCGGCGTCTCGCCGCTTGGGAGCGTCGCTGTGTGGCAGCAGGGACCAACGCCACGATCCCGCGCTATGCGGGCAGTTCCCTGCCTACCGTTCGTGAGGGCTTTGTAGGACAGCGGCGTCCCCCCTGGGCGCGCTGAGCACCAGCTCGGCATGGGACGTGTCGCCGGAGGGTAACTGATCACTATGGGCAGCGACCATGCCGTACGGCATGCCACACATGGCGACCCGCCAAGGGCGGAAGATGCCGAGCTGTGGGCGCTTCGGAGCCGGGAAGACACAGGCGAGACGCCTGTGCTACTTTCGGCCGCCCGCGCTTGGCGTTGGGTGCAAGACAGTGGGATTGCGTGCGGCAGAGGGTTGCAGTGGATGGCTCATGAGTAGATCGGGCTAGACGAATCTAAGAAATCGGGGGCTCCGTGCGTTATTGTCTCTGTAACCGAGCCACTCGCCCCACCTCCGGCAAGGAGAGCCACCCATGAACCGCCTGCGATCCCTCTTCATCGCCTTCTACGTATCTGTTGCCGCCCTCCTTGCTGCTCCCGGTGACGTCGGGTTCGTGGAGGATTTCGCCCTCGCCCCCGACCGGACGGTGCCGCTCAAGGAACTGATCACGGGCACGCCGGAATACTACTACTACCATTGCCTGCACTACCAGAACACCGGGGCCTTGGACCAGGCGGAGGACATGCTCCAACGCTGGATCAAGAAGCATGGGCACAATGGCCAGGTCCATGAGATGCTGAACCGGCAGGCGCTGTTGCGTTACCCCGATGACCCGAAACGGGCACTGGCCCGGATCCGCGAACGGCTGGGACTGAGCTTCAACCACGCCCGCCGGGAGCGGGAACGGGAGACGACGTACCCGACCAGGCTCGACCCCCGACTCATCAGCCGTGAGGTGCTGGACAAGCAGGCCTTCGCCAGCAGCAAGCTGTTGGGTGGATTCAGTACGGTAGCCCATCGCCGACTGGCTGCGGTGAACCTGTCCTGGGAGCGGCGGCGGGTACTCCTGAACTCGCTGGATCTGCCGGACCTGCCGAATCTGGTTGAGCTTGTGGTGCCGGATCTGGAGAGGAAGGATAGTCGCGGTTTCGGTTCGCTGAAGATCCACGGGCTGATGACGCTGGCGCAGCTCGATGCCTGCGCGGAGAGAATTCCGGCCCTGCTGGGCAACAAGAACTTTGTGAACGCCTATCTGCTGCGGTTGGTGCCCAAGAGCGACGAGGATATGGATGCCCCCGCAGTTCGACTGGCGTATCTAGAGCGCCTGCATACCTTCGCCGAGAAG
>JABGQJ010000624.1 GCA_018648945.1 Victivallales bacterium | reverse complement strand
AATGACGTTGACGCTGGGCCTCTGGGTGGCGATGATCGTATGGATCCCCACGGCGCGGGACATCTGGGCGATCCGCGCCAGCGACTGCTCCACATCCTGCCGGGCCGTCATCATGATATCCGCCAACTCGTCGATGATGACAACGATGTGCGGCAAGCGATCCGGAACCGGAGCTCCCTCGTCGTCCAGGATCGGCTCCGGGCTTGGAGAACGGCTGTTGAACGTGGCCAAACTCCGCGCCCCCACCTTGGCCAGCAGCCGGTAGCGGCGTTCCATTTCCGTGATCAGCCAATGCAGGGCGAGCACCACCACCGCCACATCGTTCACCACCGGCGCGATGAGATGGGGCAGCTGGTTGTAGACGGCGAACTCCACCACCTTGGGGTCGATGAGGAGCAGTTGGAGATCCTCCGGCGAATGGCGGTAGACGAGGGACATGAGCATGCTGTTCAGGCAGACGGACTTGCCACTGCCAGTTGCGCCGGCCACCAGCAGATGGGGGGCCTTGGCGAGGTCCAGAATCACATCCGCTCCTCGGATGTCGCGGCCGACCAAGAGCGGCAGCGTGGCGCGGGTCCGCTGCCAGAGATCGCCGCGCAGCAGATTGCCCAGGCGAACGGTCTCCGCGTGTCGATTGGGCACCTCGATGCCAACATAGTCGTGTCCTGGCACGGGCGCGAGGATGCGCAGGCTGACCGCCGACAGGTCCATGGCCAGGTTGTTGGCGATACGCGCGACTGCCTCCACCTTCACCCCACGCGCCACGTTCACCTCGAAGAGGGTCACGCGGGGACCGGGCGTGGCGTGCCCCACTTCGGCGTCGATCCCGAAGCTATCGAGGGTGGCCTGGATCGTGTTCTGCTGCTCCTGGATCTCGGCGGGGTCGTGCTCGACGACTTCCGTGCCGATACTGAGGAACTCGTGTGGCGGAGCTGGATAGGGTGCCGCTGGGTCGAGGGCAGAGGGAGGCGGAGCGACTTCGACCGCAGGCGGATCAACCACGGGGACTGGCGCGGGCGCGACGGGTTCCACGACGGGGGGCGGCTCGACCTCCACAGGCAGCACGGGAGTCTCGGGAAGTGGCTCTTCCTCGGCAGCGGGACGATGATCCTGTCGGCGGTCCTCACGGGCCTGACGACGAGCCTCGAACGCCGCGCGAAGATCGTCAAAAGGAAGCGCCGGCGTGGGGGGAGGCATCCGTTCGCGGGGCGTGCCCAGCTCCAGCTTCACGCCCTCCTCTACATCGCCAGCTGACGATGCCGGCGCCCGCGAGAGCCCCAGCAAGCGGCCGAGTGCCTGTCCTTCCAGGCTCCGGCGAAACCAGGCCCCGAAGGCCCGCCATTGGCGACGCCACTCGCGGCGGAATGCGGCCAGGCCGGTGGGGGCTGAAGGCGGGTCTGGGTTGGTTTGCGGGAGATGTTCCAGGGGCATTCCGTCGGTGCTATCCAAGGGCTGCGGTTTGCTGCTCCTACTATACGCCAATCCCGCCCCCCAGGAAAGCGTACCGATGGCCATGGAGGACACCCCGGTGCGTTCGGGTTCTCTCGCCTCCCAGGCTGCACTCCTCATCCGTGGCAACGCGCAACGGAAAGCGGCGCAAAGGGTATCCGTCCGGATTCCTTGACGCAGGCCTGAAAGGCCGGGAGATACCAGCCCAGGGGAAGCGAAGCGCCGCCCTTGGTTATCCGCCCTCCCGAGCCTGGAGTCCTGTAGGGACGAGACACGGGGTGACTGTTGGCCCTGCTGGCAACCCACGCTCCAGGTTGGTCGTATGTCACGCCCCGTCAGGGCTTGGTCTCTGCTGTTGCGGGCAACCCAGGCCTCTAGCCTGGGCTAGTATGGATCGCCCTGTCAGGGCTCGGGGGCAACGACGATGCAATGGCCAAACCACACAAGCTGCATCCGCAGGTTTGGCATGGACATCCTGCTAGTACCAAGTTACGGAAATCCGGGTACATCTGGTTGCCCCTATTCCGGTGGGCAAGCGCTTTGCGCCGAGCGCCTTCCGGGTCCCAGGCAACCCGCGCTACCGTCGTTCCATTGCACTCATTTCACCCGGGCATGGCCCGAAAACGCCCTTTCCCCACTGAATCCTGGCAGCCGAGAGGTCAGGTACCAGGCCTGGGGCCAAGGACGTCGATGCCAATTCGCGGCCATCCTGCTGGATGCTCATGCGCCCATTCTGGACGCGGAACCGCAGCGTGGTGGGGCCGTCCCGCCAGGTGATTGTCGCAGCCAGATTCCCCGGCATCTTCAGCCGGTACATCGCACCGTACTCCTGACGTTGGGACGAGGTCAGGAGCTTGAGCCTGCTACCTTCGAGTACAGTAGCTCCGCCCTTTGACGATGTCCCCAGAAGTAGTGCGTCGCCGGTGGGCACCATGGCGGTCAGGCGCTGGCCCAAGTCGTTCCGGACCAGACCGGCAGCTTCTGCTTCTGATTCATAGGGATGCACAGGTACTGCATGCAACTTGGGGTGGGTGAACATGCGCCGCATGAACACCCAGTCCTGGGTGTCCGGATCCCGCCGCCAGAGCTCGGCCCACGGCCAGACCCCGACCAGCAGTTCTCCTCGGTAGATGGCCGTCGTCTGGGCCTCACGTACACTAGTGGAAGCTCCCGGCGGAACGGGTGGCCAGCCGGTGAGGGTCCTGACCTCTGCACCATCATAGGAGAACAGCACGCCGCTGGGGTATTGCGCCATCAGCAACCGATCGCCAAAGCTGACCATGGAGTAGATCTGGTAACTGGTCTTCTCGTCCGCCTCCACGACGACCACCCAGCGCTTCCCGTCGAACGAATAGAGGCCACCCCAATTCGAGCAGTTCAGCACCTCATCCCCAAACTGCCCCCAGGCATAGGGGAACTCCTTCATCATCTTCAGGTCGATTGCCACGCCCTGCGCCAGATCTACCGACAGATCAGCGCCATACGGACTCCACGGCACGGCTGTAATCTGCTTGATCTCGCCGCCGCCATCCGTAGTTTGCTTGCGATAGAGGAACAGATGTCCCTGCCCGTAGTAGCTGTAGCGGTAGCCACCCGCCTTTGCCTGATCGAGAATCCGTTCCCCATCGTAGACCAGGTGATCTCCTCTCACTTCCAGCCGTTTGCCCCGCACCGTGGCGGCTGACTTGCCCGGCCACTTCTGGCTGGGGAGAGAGCGCCACTGAGCAGTCTTCTCCTGCCACACTTGATAGGAGCGCTCAGGCTTGAATACGTGGACGTAGACGTCGTTTCCCAGGCCATGCGGATAGGCCCCCGAATCACTCCCCGCTCGGGGCAGGGGATCAAGTGTGTAAGCAGCCGTCTGTTTGACCGGGCGCACGAAGAACTGGATTTTCAGCCGGTCGCTACGGAAGTAGCTATTGTAGACGGCTGCAAACCCAGCACCACAAGCAAGACGACCCTCGGCCTCAGTCCCGCTGAATAGAGTCCCAAAGTTCTGCCCCAGATCCTGCCCTAGATCGATGGTCACTGTCACATCAAGATCGGCTTCGGCACTCCGCATGACCGCCGCTGCTACCAGCATCCCAACCATTATTGCGCGCATCCTAGCCTTGCTCCTGGGATGACTGATTGACAGAGGAGGTGACAGAGAGGAGGAGGTGCATTTCCTGCCAACGGGTGGCAGAAAGTAGTCCTGGGCAGCTGACGATACAAGGACCTGCTCGAGACCCACTCCTCCAGTCGGCCGCCGGGAGGCAGTGCACGGACGACCAGTGTGGTCGATGGCACAACTGACCAGACTGGCGTGCGGAATGTTGGCTCATCCAGAAGCCGCTAGTTGCCCCTTAGACCAAATCGCTCGTGCTCAGCGACTCGCAGGGCTCCGGAGGTCCGCGCCATGGCGAGGGGGTCTGGGAGTGAAGATGCAGGCGAGATGCCTGCGCTATGTAAGATGGGCATAAGAAGCTCGTCCCCAGGCTCCCACACACGGTATAGTGGGCGCTGACCTGCACAGTCTGTGTGGGAGCAATTGACAGGAGTATGACATGCGTTGCCTTGGCATTCTGGGATTGACATTTCTTGCGTTGCTTCCTGTGCGTGGTACTGCCGACGCCCCAAGCCTGGCCATTGGTGACCTGGCCACGATGCGAGCGGCAGCCATCGCCAAGCTCAAGGCGCGGCCAGACTGTCTGGCGTGGTACGATTTCCCCGATCCGGTCCCTGAGGGATTCAGGTTTGTCCCCGGGCCCGGCAAAGGCACGCTGACGCTCGGCGACGGACGCTGGCCGGGACAGAGAGCTCTCAGGATCTACCACGGCAAACTCCTCCGCAAGGAGATCCACATCCCGGATTCCGGATTCACTCTGTGCTTCTGGCTGCGGGTAAACGGTCTTGAGAAGGTAGACCGCCATGGTCACCGCCGGATTGCCGGAGGCGTCATGGCCGTGGGCAGCGGCTACTACCGTGGTTGGCGGCTTCTTGTGGCGCCGGTACGCTCATCGGTCACGTTCGAACTCGGGCGTCCTGAAATCGGCGCTCGGAGCCTTTCCAGCGCCGGACAGCTGACCAGTGACGAATGGCACCATGTCGCAGTGACGTGGGACCACGAGACGATGGCCATGTGGATTGACGGCACACTGCGCGCGGAATCCGTCGTCACAATGGCATACAATGGCG
>JABGQJ010000623.1 GCA_018648945.1 Victivallales bacterium | reverse complement strand
TGGGGGTTGTGCGGTCCGCAGGGATGGGTGCGCCGCAGAGGTCGTACTCCACGGTGCCAATCATGGCCGGCTTTCGCCCGGCTGCCCGCAGGATCTGGCGCAGAAGGAAGGCGCAGGTGGTTTTGCCGTTGGTGCCGGTGATCCCGAGGACGCGCAGCCGCTCTGCCGGGTGCCCGGCAGCCACTTCCGCTATCCGCCCCGCCGCCGCGTAGGCGTCCGACACAAGGATCGTCGCCACGCCTGCCGGTACCACAAGAGGGCGTTCGGCCAGAATGCAGCTCGCCCCTTGCCCGAGAGCGCTGGGCACATACTTCGCTCCGTCCTCGCGCGCACCTGGAATGGCACAGAAGAGCCAGCCGGGGCGCACGTCCCGGGAATCGGAGGCCGCTCCCGCGATCAGGATCTGGTCGTCTCCACGCCAGTCCAGACAGAGCTCACCGAGAGCGTCAAGGTAGTTGCGCAAGGTGGCCAAGGGGCGCTCCAGCAGGCTCGACTCTGGCTTCGGCTTCCGGTTCGGCCTCTCCCGCCGCCACCTGGAGGTAGCGAAGCGCCCGAATGGCGATCCGCCGGAAGGTGGGGGCCGCCACGGTGCCCCCGTAGTAGCCGAGTTCCTTCAGTGGCTCGTTCGCCATGATGGCCAGGACGAACTCGGGCTTCTCGGCGGGCACATAGCCCACGAAGCTCGCGAGGTACTTCTTGCTGCTGTAGCTCCCCCCGCTCCCCCCGTTCGATATCCAGCGCCGGGCGGTGCCCGTCTTCCCCGCCACCTGGAAGCCGGGGACGGCCGCCTCCGGGGCTGTGCCTTCCTTGCCGGTAACCGTGACCAGGGCCCGGGTGACCGTCGCGGCGGCCTCGGGGCGCACCGCAATACTCGCGATCCGCGGCGGGATGCGGCGCATGTCATTGGTTACCGGATCGACGATGCGGTCGATCAGGCGCGGCGCCATGCGCACGCCGCCATTGGCCAGGGCCGAGTAGGCGGAGGCCAGCTGGATCGGGGTCACGGCCACGTTGTAGCCAATCGCCACCCGGGTGGGGGTGATCGGGTACCAGTGTCTGGTCGAACTCAGTGAACCGCCGCATTCCGACCAGCCGGACCCGCGGTCGAAGGGAGGCCGCCAGCCCACCAAGTCGCGCACGCCGAGCCCGGTCCGTCTGCCGACTCCAAAGCGGCGCATGGTGTTGTACAGGCGGGAGTAGCCCATCTCCTTGCCGATCTTGCCGGCCCCGATGTTGCTGGATTCGCGCAGAATCTCCCATACCTGGAGGATGCCGTTGCTGTGGGTGTCGGTGAGCGTTCCGCCGCCGTAGCGCCAAGACCGGGAGATCTCGCAGTCGATTTCATCGGTCTCGGAGACCACGCCAAAGTCCAGCGCGCCGGCAATGCTGATTCCCTTCATCACCGAACCCGGTTCGAACATATGCTGGATCGGGCCGATGCCCCAGCAGGCGGCCGACACCATGGACCCGCGGTCGTTGGGATCAAAGGATGGGAACTGGGCGATGGCCAGGACCGCGCCGGTGCTCGGGCGGATCATCACGGCATAGGCGCTGGTGGCCCGGAACTTCCGGACCATACGCTCCAGCTCCTCCTCAACGATGCGTTGGATGGGTTCGTCGATGGTGAGGTAGACGTCCAGCCCATTGCGGACCTCCCGTTCCACTTCATAGCGGCCGCGCTGCAGGCGCTGCCCACGCCGGTCCCGTTCGTAGAGCGTGCTGCCTGTCACGGGCTTGAGCAGGCCGTCGAGCAAGTACTCCAGGCCGTACACACCACGGCCCTCGTAGTCGACGAAGCCAAGCATGTCGGCCAGCAACTGCCCCTTGGCGTAGAGTCGGCGGAACGAGTCCGTCCAGCGAATGCCGGGCAGTCTCAGCAGCTTGAGGGCCTCGACCTTCTCCAGGCTCACGCCGCGGGCGACGGTGACCTCCACCCGGTCGGTGTCGAAGCGGGTGCGCAAGGTGCTCTCCTTGACGTCCAGCTGTGCTGCCAACTGGCGGATGATCCTCTCGCGCTTGTCCTCGGGGAAGCGTCTGGGCTCCGCCATGACATCCCGGCAGATGATGTTCCCCGCCAGCATGGTGTGCCCGGATTCGTCGAAGATGCGCCCCCGCTGGCCGCTTGCGCGCTTGCGTGAGGTGTAGCACCTCTGGGCCTGCGCCAGGAGGGACTCGTGATCCTCCACCTGCATGGCGTAGAGATGCCGGACCAACCCCACGTAGCCCGCAGAGAGCGGCAGCAGCAGCACGGCCAGACGCAGAATGTAGATCCTCTGCATGATACGGTTCCGTCTATCGAGAGGCCCCGGCGAGGAAGCCGTTGCCGACATCGCGGGGGGGCTGGCGCAGGACGCTGCCATAGGCATCGACCTTGACGACATTCGCCTGCGTGTTGCCCTTCAGGTCCAGCTCGAAGTCCCGGATCGCCTGTTCGATGTACCGGGTGTTGGACTGGTACTTCTGCACCTTGGAATCCAGGTTCGAGAGGGCCTTGTCCTGCTCGCTGTGCACGCTGGCCAACTGCTCCAGGCTCGCCCCCATCTTGACCTGTTCGGTCTGCAGCCGGACGTACTCGAGCAGGGCACCGAGAGTCAGAATGGCGAGCACGCCCACGAGGGACCAGAAGGTCATGTCGGCGCGCGGCCCCGCAACGGAGGGAACTCGCTTGGCAGTTCGTCTTGGGCCTTGGATGGCGATTTTCTGTCTGTGGGTGCTCATGGGGCTACCTCGTGGTGTTCACTCGTCGATTGGTCGTCCCGGTCTCCTCGGGCGTCGGGAGTTTCTCGGCCACGCGAAGTTTGGCCGAGCTGGCGCGGCGGTTGGCCTCGCATTCCTCCGGGCTGGCTGTGATCGGCTTCCTGGTGACGACGCGGAGCGTGGCCACCTTGTCGCACACGCAGACCGGGATGTCGGGGGGGCAGGTGCAGGCGGATGCTTCGTGCCGGAAGAACAGCTTGACGATGCGGTCTTCCAGCGAGTGGAAGGAGATCACTGCCAGTCTGCCGCCGGTGGCCAGCAATGGCACGGCGGCGACCAACGCCCGGTCAAGCTCGCCCAGTTCGTCGTTCACCGCAATGCGCAATGCCTGGAAGCATCTGGTGGCGGGTGGCGGGCCGTGCTTGGGGCGTCCGATCACGTTCTCCAGCAGCTCGGCAAATTCCCCCGTGCGCGACCAGGGCTTCTCTTCGCGACGTTTGACGATGGCCCGGGCCACGCGGCGGGCGTTCCGCTCCTCGCCATAGTGGAAGAAGATGTCGGCCAGTTCCTCCACGCTCTCGTTGTTCAGGATGGTGGCCGCCGTCTCCTGGCGTCGTCGATCCATGCGCATGTCCAACGGCCCGTCGAAGCGATGGCTGAAGCCCCTGGCCGCCGTGTCGATCTGAGGCGACGAGACCCCCACGTCGAGCAGGATGCCATCGACCGTGTCCCAGCCCGCCTCGGCCGCGAAATCCGCCATGTCCGAGAACGCGCCGCGGAAGAGGAGCACCCGGTCGCCGTAGGGCTCGAGCCGTTGCCCAGCTTGGCGCAGGGCCACGTCGTCGCGGTCGATGCCGAGGATCTGCGCGCCTGGAATGCTCTCGAGCAGCATGGCGGAATGGCCGCCCAGACCGAGCGTGCCATCGATGATTCTGGGTTCATCCATGTCCGCAAAGGCCTCGAGGACCTCCTTGGCCAGTACTGATATGTGTTGGGATTCGGTCATGCTATTCTTGTCGCATCTGCTTCAGGACGTCGCGCACTCCCGCGTCGTCGGGTCGTTCGTGGAAGCTAGCCAGCACATCCATGAAGTCGTCGCTCTCCATGCGGTTGGCTTCCCAACTCTCGGGATTCCAGATCTGGATGGTGGTGACGGCACCGACCATGACGGCCGGTCCGTCGATGCCACTGTGTTCGAGTAGATTCGGCGTCAGGGTGACGCGTCCCTGTCGGTCGCAGGCCACTTCCTCGGTACCTTCCCCGAAGGACGCCAGGGCCATGGCTGCCTCCCGGCTGGCGAAGGACACCGATAGCAGTTTCTCAAGGAAGGGCAGGAAGACTCGGGCCGGCACCAGTTGGAGCGACCGCTCCCGGCCCTTGAGCAGGAAGTAGCCGTTCTCGCTCGGGGACTGCGGGCGCCAGGCTTTGGGCAACGCAATGCGCCTCTGGGTGTCCACGCGATACTCGTGTCGTCCCAGATAGCAGCGTCCGCCAAGCAGTTCACGGATGCTTCCCGCAGCCACCTAAATGCCCCTTTATTTTACTGAATCAAACCAAGTCTCCCCTACTAGACCCTTTCTGCGCGCTTCGTGCAAGTGGCATGTGGGATAAAAAACGGCCAATTCCGGGCGGTTTTCCAAGATCTCTTATCATTGGGGCGGAGTGAGTTGTGTTTTGGGCGGCGGGTGTCCTCTGGGGATTGGTGCCACAGACGGTCAAGACACCTCCCTTCATGCCCCTCATTTTTCCTGTCCGTACCCGCAATGGCTCAGTTACGGTTGGAGCTCCCTCTCGGTGGTTGAGCGAGGCCCTAGCCTCCATACCTATCCCCGACCATCGGTCGGCGCGCCAGCGGCGGCGGTCGCGTTGGGGAGCGGTACTCCGCTCCCCAACGCACTCACGTGGGGTCCGGGGAGACGAGTCTCCCCGG
>JABGQJ010000622.1 GCA_018648945.1 Victivallales bacterium | reverse complement strand
CGCCTCGCATTGCTCGAACGTCCGCTTCCCGTAGTAGTAAGGAGTCAAGTAGCATACCGATCCAGAATACACGCCATAGCCGTACAGAAGATCCATGTCACTCACGATCCGGTCAACATTCTTCCCCTCTGGATCGATCTTATGCCCATAGTCAAGAACCTGCGTGAAATAGCCATTGAGCATAAACTCAATATTGTTCAGTGCTCGCTTCTCCTTGGGCATGAAGATGTGGGGGCGGTCCCACTTGTTCCAGCCACTGTACAAGCCACCAGTGTACCCATAGTAGTAGGTCTGAGTCTGCTTGCGGTACGGCTTTGCATCATAGTCTATCTTTATGCTCTCCTGATACTTCCGCAGATCATCCGCAGTGGCGTGCGCGAGCGTGACGTCATCCACCAGAATATCTAGCTTCTGGCGCAAGGGCATGTCCAGCACCATGACCAGGATGTTGGTAATGATCAGGAACTTCCCATCCTTCCCTTTGTCAGCCAATCTCTGCACGAGATTAAACGGCTCACCAGTACATGCTTGCCACTTCTTTGGTGTGTAGAGACCACTTATGCTATGCACGTAACTTCGGGCGGTAATCGTTCCGTATGTTTCATCGGAATAGATATTGTAGGTCAGCCCAAGCCTGATGCTTGCCAAGGGGTCAAAGCGGCCACTCACCGCGAATGCCAGATTGCCCTCCAGTTTCATCATCTGGTCTGGGTCCACCTTGATTTTGCAGGGGATCTTGTAGTACCAGTGCCTTCCGGATGCCGGAATGAACGACAGCTTCACGCTCTTGTTCCCATCCCGCGACCCTTCGTCCACATGGGTGATGGACTCCTCTTCCCGCTCGCCCCCGCTTGCTCGCTTGACCTCACTGTGCGACTGCGCCTTCTCGAACGTACGCCGGAACAGCACACCATCTTCCTGGGCCGAAGCCGAGTGGCAGAGAGTCAGGCAAAAGGCAATAGCTAGGACGGGTGCGGGGACCTTCATTGACTGTGCTCCTTGACGCTTCCTATCTGTGGACAGCCAACGTGGGCATGCCGGTCTGCTCGGCCTTCGGGGCCCAATGCCTGTCAGGTAAGACAGTGCGAGAGAGACGGAACTCCTCCTGGCCACCGTCAAAGCACGGTAGCGGTGAGAGACTTGGTATGCAAGAGCCCGACGGTGGGTCGCTGGTCGGGTCCAGCCCCCCGGAGAGCCGGAGAGTCGGGGCCGCCTGTCCGAGCAGTCTCGGCAAGACGGCGGCGACACAAACCGGGGAGAGCGGCATACGTTTGGCTGAGGAGCACCTGAAGCTCCCCGGATGTCATTTGCCTTCCTACCATGGAGATCGTGTATGTCGCGCTTGGGACTGCTGTTGCTGCTGATCGGTGGGGCTGTGAGCGTTCAGGGCTGGGAGGACCAGTTCGCGGGCAAGACGCTTGACGCCCGCTGGCAGTGGCGGGTTCCCGTCAAGGGACCAACCGTGTCTCTCACCGACCGACCGGGCTGGCTGCGCATGCAGGTACCGGATCGCCCGACGGGGTACAACCACTGGAACGAACCGAAGTCGGTGGATGAAGCCGCCCAGTTGCGCACTCCCGCTCCGGCGGGTGACTGGGTGCTGGAGGCGCGAATCCACCTGCAGGAGTTCTCCCCTGACAGCAACTTCTTCGTGGGTCTGATCGCGGGAGGCAGCGATGACCTGCTGCTCAGCCTGGGACCACTCCATGCAGCCGGGATGACGGCACCCGAAGTGTGGTTCGAGCCAACCGGGACCAGCGGCCTGTTCCGCGTCCCAGGGGAAGCCCGGGATGTATACCTGCGCCTCGTGCGGAAGGGGAATCTCTGCCGGGGCCAAGTGAGTCGCGACGGCAAGACCTGGGTCGAGGCCGGCTGCTACATCACGCCCCAGAAGCCGACCTTCCTGGGCCTGATCGGCAAGACATTCGCGGCCGGACCGACCGTGGCATTCGACGTGGACTACATTCGGGTCACCTCGCTGCCCACCGTCCCGCCAGACGGTCCGCGGACACTCGTGGGCATTGGTGGCGACTACCCCACCGGCTACCGTGGCCTGCTGGCACGCCTTGGTCTGCCGCACGAGGTGGTGCTCGACTACCAATTGGCCGACCCCAAGGTACTGGGTCGATTCGACCTGCTGCTGATCGGCTCGTTGAGCAGAGGCATCGAAAGCCGGGCCCAGAAAGCCCTGATGAACTATGTGAAGGCGGGAGGGACGGCCTTGTTGGGCGCGAAGGCGTTCCCGTTGGCAACGGTAGTGCCGGGGAAGGGAGCGAGGGCAAAGAACATGCCCGACATCCTGTTCTCCGGTGCCCACAACCCGCTCCTTCCCTGGTTGGGGAAGCAGACCCGCTTTGCCGCCGGGGAAACCCGTTTCCACTTCGCCCCGACCTCGACGGCGGGGCTGCAGATCCTCGCCTACTACGACACGAAACCGGCCAACAAGGGCAAGAAGAAGGGCACCGTGGTCCCAGCGGGAACGCCCGCCATCTGGGCCATGCCTCTGGGCAAGGGGTTGCTGGTCTACTCGGCCCCCTCGATTGGCGCCAGCCTTTCCTGGGGACCCACCCACGACCAACTGGCGGAGGCGCTGATCCAGTGCCTTGCCGGGGGTCGGGCACAGCCCCAGTTGGTGGCGGAGGGTGCCCGTTTCGGGCGCAAGCAAAGCGGGCGGACCGAGGCCAGCACGCCTGCCAAAGCCGCCGAATCCCGAGCACCCGGTCCCAAGCGGCTGACCCTCACCACGCCCCGTGACCCTCTGCCGCCGGAGCTGCGCCGGATCAGAAGCAAGACCGCCCCGGAGTTCAACCTAACCGGGGCCTATCGACCGGGGCGAGGAGTGGGGCAGGTGCTGCTGAATCGCTGGAACAGCCAGAATCTGATCCGCGTGGTCTTCGACGGAGTGTCCGCGAGCCTAAGCCGCGTCGAGGATGGCAAGGTCGTCGATACGGCAAAGATGCGTTACGACGGGGCTGCAGAGATCCCGTTTGTGCTCAAGGAACGGTACGACCATATCGCCCTCCAGGTCGGTCCCCACGAGGCCAAGATCCAGGCCAATGGCTTGTGGGAGGGGGCGCTGGGCGCGTCCGCAAAGGCCCTGGGGCGCTTCCGTTACCAACAACTCGGAGCGGCCTTCCTGAGCGACGACTTCATGCGCGGCGAGAAGGAACAGGGCGCGTGGAAGGTCATTGGCGGCACCTGGTCCATCCGCTCGACCGGCGACCCCAAAATGGGGGCCAATCCGTTCACCTACCGTGGGAAATGCGCCCCGGGCACGGGCTGGGCGGTGGCCGGCTTCTCTTTCTGGGATGACTACTCCTTCAGCATCTCCGCCAAGCCCACCTCAAAGACTGGGGCGGTGGCCCTGGCATTCCACTTCCGTGACGAGAAGAACCACCTGCTTTTCCGCTTGCGGGTGAGCGACTCCCCTGCCAAGGGCAAGAAGGGCGCCGAGCTCGTCCGGGTCAGCGATGGCAAGGAGACCGTGCTCGCCCAAGGGGACGGTTGCCTGGTCAAGGGACAGTGGTACCGCCTCTCGGTGCAGTCCGAAGGGGAGATCGCGACCGCTTCTATTGACGGCAAGGAGTTGCTCAGGGCAAAAGACAACGTGCTCCGCGCGGGCAAGGTTGCGCTCGCCGTGCGAGATGGCGAGGCCGAGTTCGACGATGCAGCTGTGCGCCCCATCTCTGAGACGACCGGGCCAGAGTTGGCCGAACTGGATGGTGCCGTGCCACGTTTCGCAGGCACGATGGATCGCGACACCTGGGCGGGGGCGGCGCTGCAGTGGCGAGCGGCCCCATCGACGCCAGGCCTTTTCTGGCGGCGGGGCGCCTTCTCGGGTGACATCGACCTGACCTTAACCTGCAACTTCGGCAACACTCCGGCTGCTGCCGCCGCCCTGACTCTCCTGCTAGTGCCTGCCGAGGGCCCAGCCGACGGCGGCCATGGGCTCATCCTGCGCCCATCGGCGACGACCGCAAGCGCTACCCGCAGGAACTACGAGGTGGAGTTCACCCGCCAGGGGACCTCCGTGGCTCGCGCTGCGGTCGTGTCCGGTCCCGATCCGGTACTCAGCCTGCGGCGGGTCGGCTCCGAGTTGGCCGCCTGGATCGATGGCCGCCAGGTGCTGGCGTGTCCGCCCTCGGGGGACCTCGGTGCCTGCTCGCAGCTTGGGTTCCAGGCAACAGGCTTCCTGCCGCGTATCTCCGGGCTGCGCCTGCATGCAGGCAATGTTCTGGACTACTACTTCGACCATGCCCCCACCGACTGGTGGATAGGCAGTGGCACCTGGGAACTGGCGGTCCGTTGGCCGTGCACCCCCGAGTGGTCCTGGCTCGCGGGCGAAAGCAGGAGCGTCGCCGCGCTCTGGCACAAGCGCCAATTCACCGGGGACCACACCCTCGATCTCCATGTGGGGCCGCGCACAGTCGATCATGGCGACAAGCGACCCCGCGAGATCTGCCGAGCCTTCAACGTCCTGCTCTGCGGGGACGGACAGGATGTCAAGAGCGGCTACAGCTTCGTGGTCGGGGGCGGCAAGACTGGCACCGGCGCGACCCTCTCGCGCAACGGAAAGGTCGTGGCCAGTGAACTCGCCTCCCGCATCTTCAGCGACGCCCACAACCAGTGGATCAATGTGCGCGCCG
>JABGQJ010000621.1 GCA_018648945.1 Victivallales bacterium | reverse complement strand
GTTGCGTCCCGCCACCTCGGAGTTTCTTGCCGGGAAAACAAGAAGTTGCGCGATAGTAGTACGGACCTCACTAACGGGGAGGAGCGGGGATCCACGGGTAGCGTCGACCCATATAGGCACATTGGGATGAGTTTCCCCCTTCGAGGAATTCGTGTGATTTGTGGCTCTCCCCTCATTCCCCTGCCCCTGTCCTCCTTCGTATTACTATCGCGCAACTGCTTGTTTCCTGTACGAGATTCTGGCTGACGACAAATCACAAGTATTTGGTTCCCACGTCAAAGCGACGTCAACAGCTTCCCCTTCGCCTTCCTGATTCGATGTTCGATGTTCGATGTTCGTTTGGTTGCGGCCATCGGCCGCTCTACGCCCTTCGTGCCTTCGTGGTGAATCCTCCCATCCCGTCCCCATTCTGAATCCTGAATCCTACCCATGCGCCCGGCGGCGAATCACATCGTCCTGCACCTCACGCGAAAGCTGAGTGAAGTAGGCGGAGAAGCCGCTGACCCGGACCACCAGATTGCGGTGTTTCTCCGGATTGTCGCGGGCATCGCGCAGGATGGCGTTGCCGGTGAAGTTGATCTGCAGCTCCTGGATGCGCCGGTCCACGAATGCGTGGGTGAAGGCGGCGAAGCGGGCCACGCCCTCCTCGCCCGCGAAGTGCGCGGGCTCGAACTTGAGGTTCGCCACACGCCCGCCGAGGATCTGCCGACAGGCAGCGCGTCCCATTGAGGAGAGGATCGCGGTGGGGCCCTTGCGGTCGCGCCCGAAGAAGGGGCTGGTGGCATCGGAAAGGGGCTCCCCTGCCCGGCGGCCATCGGGGGTGGCACCAAGACAACGACCACGAACAATGTTGTGGATGTTCCCGGCCGCGCAGGCCACGAAACGACCGCCACCATGGATGGGAGGCAGGCGCATCACCTCGTCGGTGATGAGCTCCAGCATCTCGGCGGCAATCTCGTCCACATACGGGGCGTCGTTGCCGTACTTGGGAACAGCATTCAGCAACTGGGCGTGGAGCGCTTCATGGCCCGCAAAGTCCGCGTCGAGCGCTTCGATCAGTTGGGAAAGCGTCACGGTTCCCCTATCGAACACAAGCATCTTGACTGCCGCCACGGAATCCGCCAGGCTCGCCAGATTTTCGCCTCCGGCGCACTTGTAGAACCGGGAGATCAGCGCCCCGCCGTCGTTGATGTCACGGGCGCGGGCAATGCAGTCCTGCGTGAGAGCCGAGAGGAAAGGGTCCGGGAACCGTTCGGGGGGGAAGCAGGCGATGTGGGCATTGACCCGGGAGGCACACTCCTCGAAGAAGGTCCGCAATTCGCGCCGGAAGAGATCCAGCAGTCTCCCGTAGGTAGGCTTCAGCTCCGTCGCAAGCTGACGCAGCGCCCGGTCCAGGCACTGCTGGTTGCTCTCACCCCGGAATCCGGGAACGCCGTCCCCCCAAGCCTGCTGCCGACCGGCAAAGGCGGTCTCGATGCAGCCGACCATGGAGTAGTCGCGGGCGACCGCCAACGGAATGCCGATCTTGACCAACCCAGGAATCAACGCGTGATCGTTGAAAAGCGCCGGGAAGCCGATGCCCGTGCGAACGCACTCGAAGCAGGCGCGATGGAAACGCTCGGGCGAGCCATCGTGGAAGCGGGCGGACAGATTGGTGCGGGGAGACTGAACCAGCCGGGTGGCCTCGATGACGAGATAGCTCAACTCGTTGGTTGCGTCGCTCCCATCGGCGGTGATCCCGCCCACGCAGATGTTGTTGATCTCGCCCAATTCCTCGATCTTGGCCCAGACTTGGCAAAGCAGGCCCAGCGCTTGCGCCTCGGTGGTTCGCCCAGCCTGCAAATCGGCTTCGTAGAAAGGCCAAAGGTACTGGTCGATCCGGCCCAGCCCCATGGCGTAGCGGCCCTCGCTCACAAAGGCCAGGTGAACGAGCCAGACCAGTTGCAGCGCTTCGTGGAACGCGCGCGGGGGACGGTGGGCGATGTGACGCAGCACGGCAGGGCAGGTGCTGGTTTCCGCATAGCGCTCGGCCAAGGTCGAGAGCCCTGCCATGCAGATGACCACCCCATCGAGAAATGCGTGCTCGGCCTCGTCACTGTGGGAAAGCCTACTCCGTCGGGCCCGCTGGATCGTGCCATCGACTCCCTCGGCCAGCAGCGTGGGGTAGTCGGGCGTCGCGTGGTCGAACCCAGCCTGGAAGTTGCGCTGCCCGCGGCCAGCATGCTCGGCGACAGCCGCCACATACTCCTCCTCACCAATCCCCGCTGGCAGTTGGTCCAGGACGAATTCCGCCCGGCTGCCCGCGATGGTCTCACCGGGATGGACGGGCAGACCGATCTGCCCGAGCACCTTGGCAAACGCATGGGCGCGCACCGTGGGTTCCGGCTCGCCGGCATGTTCCCGGTACGCCAGCGCCCGCCAGTAGGGGCGCATGTCGTAGCGAGCCGTCCTTGAGCGGCGCCGACAGACCTCCAAGACTGCCTCCCAGTTGCCAGTGGTAGTGGTCGCCATGTGGTGTACCCGTCCCGTCTGTCCGTAAGGTGGTCGCACCGCCAGCCCGACACTCGTATCCACTCGCGCACAGGCGCTCCGGTGCAGACTGGGCTCACGCCTGTACCCGTGGGTGTCGGCAATGTAGCCGTATCGGTGCGCACATGCACGCGCGCCCCGCGCGTGGTCAGTGGCGATGTGCCCTGCCACCCCCGGGAAGGAGCTGCATCAAGGCTTTTTGCCGGTGAGCGTGGCAAGCAACTTCTGCGCCGCCTGCCGCTCGGGGAACTGCCGGGGACTGGCCAGTGCAGTCCGGAGTTCACCCGCCGCTTCGTCGGACTTCTGCTGCCGGTGAAGGAGGACCGCGTGGTGGTAGCGGTAGCGCGGCGCCGCCGGCAGGATGCCCAGGGCCAACTGGATATGGGGCAGCGCCTCGTCGAGCCGGTCGTTCCGGATCAGGCACCAGGCCAGGGTGTCGGCGACCAAGTGTGCGCTTGGTGCCTTCTCCTTGGCCAGCCGGGCAACGGCCAACGCTTCGACAACTTGGTTTTTCTCGAGGAGAAGCGAAACGAGCTGCAAGTAGAGTCGGACACTTTTTGCACCCAACTCAACCGCCTTCCGGAGCGCGGCAGTTGCCCCTTCCCGATCACCAGTCTGGAGCAGGAGAAGTGCTTCCTGACCGGGGAACACCGAGTCGTCAGGGAACCGCGTCGCAGCTGCGCGCAATGTCTCGAAGGCGCCCTCTGTGTCCTCCGCCACCAACAGGAACACGCTGAGCCGACAGATAGCATCCCGATCGTCCGGGCGACCCTTCAGGTAGGCCTGCATCTCGACCACGGCCTGTTTCGGGTCGCCGGAACGGTTGCACGCAACCGCGAGAGTCTTCCTGGCCGAAAGCTCGGACCGGCGGTCCAGCGTTCCTGCCAGTGCCTTGCGGCATTCTTCCCTGGCAAGGCCGAACAACCGCTTCCTGAGAAAGACCCGAGCCAGGATGACGTGTGGCCGCGCGTCCGCCCCCGGAGCGCGGGCCAACTGGGCCTCTGCCAGCTTCCGGGCGGCTTCCGCTTGGCCACTGAGCAAGGTCAACTCGGCCAGACGATAGTGGATCGAGTGCAACTCTGGGTTCTCGGTGGCCAGCCGGCCAAATTCGGCAATCCCCTCCTTGCCCTTGCCCGCGCGCACGAGCAATTCGGCGCGCTCAACTGCGGCCGCGACGGCAACTGCGCGGTCCGATCCCAACGCGCCGTCCGGAAGCTCGCCGTTCGGCTCCAGGACCACCTCCACCAGCCGGGCACCCGGGGCGACGAGCTGCTTGTCGACCATGGCCAACGCCTCCCGAGCCCCCTCATCGTCGCCGAGCTGGCGCAAGGCGCGAGCCAGGGCGAGGGAAGCGTGGGGAGACCCTGGGGACGTGGCCAGTACGCGCCGCAGCACCTCGACTGCCGCCGCTGGCTGTTCCTCATCCGCCAGCGCCCGGCCCAGAGCCACTTGGGCAGCCTGACTGTCGGGAGCGCCCTTGACGGCTTTGCGGGAGTGTTCGAGGGCGGCACCACTGCGCCCCAGCGCCAACAGGGCGAGGGCCTTGACGAGATGTGCGTCGGCATCCTCCGGCTGACGCGCCAGGATGTCCGTGGCCTGCACGATTGCCGCCTCCGCCCGACCGCAGTCCAGGGCCAGGTGCGCGAACGCACGGTGAACTTCGGTTTGGTCACCGATCACGGAGCCCAAGGCGCTCTCGCAAGCCCGCCACGCCTGCGTGAAGTCCCCAGCTTGCCGACAGGCGTCAATGAGGCCAAGCCACGCTGCTTGCGAGTCGGGGGTATAAACGCAGGCCTTCCGGAACAGTATCACTGCCTGGGCAACCTTGCCTTCGGCCAGGGCTGCCGCCAGCTTCCGCTCAAGCTGCCGGCCCCGGCGGCTCGCATCGGCCTTCTCGGCCTTGGCCAGCGTGGCCCCAGAAGGGGATGCCGTCAGGGGCGCAGCCCGCACAGGGGAGGGCACCGGTCGCGCCTCAGTGGCAGCAGACGCCGTCGGTTGCGCTGCCACGGCGGGAGATGCCTCCCGTGGCGTTGCCCCGGCGGGAGATGCCTCCCGTGGTGCTGCCGCGGGAACTGGGGCAGTCTCAGACACTGTCTGGGGCGGCTCCTTCCGCAAGCTC
>JABGQJ010000620.1 GCA_018648945.1 Victivallales bacterium | reverse complement strand
GCCATCCAGATCGGTCCCGCCACTATCGTCACGCAACCGACCGAGCTGTTCTGCCAGTTCGGTCTCGACATCAAACGGCGCAGCCCGTTTCCCCTCACCAGCGTCTTCAGCATCTGCGACGGCTATTCCGGCTACTGTCCTACCTACGATGCCGTGATGGCGGGCGGCTACTCCGGGGAGCCCATCTACTGGACCCGGTTCGCCCCCGAAGCGGGATACCAGATCGTCGATGCGGCGTGTCGTCTCCTGTCTCAGTTCAAGGTGGTGGAGTGATGGCGGCGATCCTCCCGAAACACGAATCAACCCGAGCAAATCGCATGAACCCCAGACCCAACATCGTGTTCATCCACACGGACCAGCAACGGGGCGACTGCCTGAGCTGCGCCGGTCATGACGTCCTCGAAACCCCGACCATGGACAACATTGCCCATAACGGGGTCAGGCTTTCCAGCTTCTATGCCAGTTGCCCGGTGTGCGTGGCGGCCCGCCGGTCGATGCTCATTGGGCAATCTCCCCAGAAGCACGGGATCATCTCCAACGCCAAGCGTGAAATCCCCGATGAAGTGGCCACACTGCCGGGGACCTTGCGCCAGCATGGGTACCAGACCTATCATGTCGGGCGCGACTACCACCAGCATCCCCGCCGCAAGTGCTACGGTTTCGATGACAACGAGTTGGTCACGGGGCCGCAGCAGGCGCACTTCAGCGAGTATCAGGAGTGGTTTGCCCGGAACTGCCCGCCGGGCAGCGAAACCCAGGGGCACTGGCAGGTCGGGATCATGCACAATGACTGGACGGCGCGCCCGTGGCACTTGGACGAGCACCTGCATCCCACCAACTGGACGGTGGACCGGGCCATGCGATTCCTGAAGCGGCGCGATCCCACCCGGCCGTTCTTCCTCTCCGTGGGGTTCGTCGCCCCGCATCCCCCGCTCCAGCCACCACAGTTCTACTTCGACCGCTACCTGCGCACGGGGGTGCCAGATCCGGTCATCGGCGACTGGGCCAAGGCGGATTGGGGGAACTCCCCCGATCACGTGGCGCCCGACAAGGTCGTCCTGAACCCCGAGCAGACTCTGACGGTGCGAGCTGCCTACTATGCGGCCATCAACCATGTGGATACGCTCCTGCGCCGCCTGGTCATGGGGATCGGTGGCTTGGGCCTCGCGGACACCGTCTTCGTCTTCGTCAGCGACCATGGCGAGATGCTCGGGGACCACTACTGCTGGCGCAAGAGTCGCCCGTTCGAGGGAGCCGCCCGGGTTCCCTTCCTGATTGCCGCGCCGCCAGAGTTTGGCCTCGGACGTGGCTCCGAGGTGGATGCGCCGGCCTCTCATCACGACATCATGCCGACCCTTCTCGACATGCTGGATATCCCCATTCCGGCGACCGTGGATGGGTGCAGTCTGTACCCATTGCTGAAAGGGGAGCAGATACCGTGGCGCGACGCGGTACATATCGAGCACGGTCGGTACCAGCACGCCCTGACCGATGGCCGGCAGAAGTTCATATGGGATCCGGTTACTGGCGAGGAACTGTTCTTCGATCTGGTCAATGATCCGCAGGAGCTCCGCAATCTGGCTCAGGACGCCGATCACCGAGACCTCGTGAACGGCTGGCGGCAGCGCTTGGTCGCCACTCTCAGCGAGCGGCCCGAGGGATTCGTCGAAGCAGACCGGCTACAGACTGTCCCGCGGTATGCCGGTGTGATTCCCTGGCCGACGAACCGCGAACTGGAATGCAGCGCCTAGCCGGTGGATCAGCAAAGCCGTGCGCACGCGGGGAGTGCCCCGCCAAACTCCCGGAGAAGCAAACCATGCCCCAACGGCGAACCCTCATTGCATGGCTGGTCTTTGGCCTGCTGCTGATCCCGACAGCCTTGTTGGCGGCGGACGTTGCCAAGACGAAGCTCTTCGACGCCGATCCCGCGTTGGGCAATCCGCAGCTGGCCGACGACGGCTTCCTGGACGTGACGGCCGCTCCCTTCAACGCCGATCCGACGGGCCAACGGGATGCCACCGAGGCCATTCGGCAGGCCGTCGTCTACGCCCGCGACAATGTCATGGTGACCTACTTCCCGCCCGGGACATACACGATCAGCGACACGATTCGTTGCGAGCAACTCGGTCGCGGCTTGACCAAGGACAAGCGACTCCTGGAAATGGGGTTGGGGAAGTGGTCGACGCGATTTATCCCCTGCGTGCTGATGGGTTCCCGCAGCGGCGAGGCCCGACCGCGCATCGTCCTGGCACCGAACTCGCCAGGCTACGGCGATGTGAATAGGCGGAAGTACATGATCCACATGTTCCGCACCAAGCGCGGCCCGCCGAACGCCATCAGTCAGCGCCGTCAGCCGAACAGCTCGTTCAACAACCAGTTCATCGGCATCGATATTGAGATCGGCAAGGGCAATCCCGCTGCCGTCGCCATCCGCCATCGGGCGGCCCAGGGGTCGAGCATCCAGGACTGCACCATCGACGCAACGAACGGGCTGGTCGGCATGGAGGCCGCTCCCGGTTCGGGCGGCAGTTGTTTCAATGTGACCATCATCGGCGGCAAGATCGGCGCCGACCTCATGGAAGTACAGCCCGCCCCGACGATCGTGGGCTTCAACTTCCTCAAACAGACCGGGACGGCAATCCGCTACGGTGGCTGGCAATCGCTGACCGCCGTCGGGACGCGCATCGAGATGGACGGCCCCGGCCCCGCCATCGTGACGCTACGCAGCAGTTCGAAGCTGGGCGGGGGCGGCAAGGTCGTGGTGGACGGCCGCACCGAGTACCACAGCATGAACGGTCAGCTCAACCTGATCGACTCGGTCATCACCTTCCAGAAGCCCGGGGACCACGTCGCCATCGAGGCCGCCGCCACGGTCCACCTCAACAATGTGTACATGAAGAACGCCAAGGCGATGTGCCGCTTCAGGGAAGATGGCGAGACGCTGGCCGGCGTGGACGACGGCTGGGCTCGCGTCGGCCAATACACCCATGCCGTCGATCCTGGTCGCGTCCGCCCCTACCCGCACCAGCCGCCGGTGCTCGTCTTCCCCTACACCTCATCCATCTTCGTGGACGGCAAAAAGCTGACCGGCAAGACGCTGGGCGACCCGGTGGAGAAAGGCCCCACACCACCAACGGATCTGCAGTCCCGCCACGTGTGGGACGGGGACTTCCCCTCGTGGGAGACGCCCGGTGCGGTCAATGTGCGCTGTGCCCCCTACTTGGCCAAGGGCGATGCCAAGAGCGACGACTACGCGACCTTGCAGAAGGCAGTCGACGAGAACGAAATCGTCTTCCTGCCGAGGGGCGTCTACTGCCTCAGCCAGACCCTGAAGCTGAAGCCCAACACCAAGCTGATTGGCCTGACCAATCACACGACCCACCTGGTGGCCGGTATCCCCGGCCAAGTCGACTGCGCCTTCACCACCGCCACCACGGCCATGCCCACTGTGGAGAGCGCCGATGCGGCGGACGCCGATACCGTGCTGGCCTTTATGCGCGTCCGGGGCGCGGGGATCAATGGCTACTGCCTGAAGTGGCAAGCCGGGCGCAAGTCAGTCGTCCGCTCGGTGGAGTTCCGCGTCTCCAGACAGGCTGTCGTGCCCTCCGTGGTCGTCGCCAACAACGGTGGCGGCAAGTGGTACAACTACCATCACGGGGAGACTGTGAAGACCAAGGAGCCGGGCTACCGCCGCCTGCTGGTGGAGAACACGCGGGAGCCGCTCGCATTCTACATGTTCAACCTCGAACATGCCTACTACCAAGAGGCGCACGCCGAGTTCCGCAATGCGAAGAACGTGTTCCTCTACGGCACGAAGGGCGAGACGTACAACACGCTGCTCTGGTTCCGCGACTGTGACAACGTCGCCGTGTTCGGCAACGCGGGTAACTCCAACTCACTGAACTCCCCAGCCATATTCCGCATCGAGAACACGCCCAACTTCATGCTGGTCAACCTCGTGGACCGCACCCGGAAGGCGAAGCACTACAACTGGCACATGTTGGCGGAGGAGGCCGACGGGGAGACGATTCTGACCGAGCCCCTCGAACGGCCAGCCCTCTACCAGCGCGGTACGGTGACCCGTCGATAGACCCAGCGCTTTGATCGTCTCGGGCCGCTCAGAGCGAGCCGAGCCTCACTCGCAGTATCCCTCATACAGCATGGAGAGTTGGTCTGGAGCCAGCTCAATCCCGAATTCCTGAGCCAGGATTCTGCCGAGTTCAGCCGAGGACGAGATGCTCGTGATCGTGTTGACTCCCCCGGCCGTATGGTGGAACGACCCATTTCGCAGGGATCGAATGTCACCATCGGATTTGAGGGTAACGACGAGGTTGTTCACAAAGACCGCATCAGGATAGGTTGATGAGTAGTGATGTCCACAGAGGCAATCAGCTTCTGTGTATAGGTTCCGGTCGAACGTGTACAGCGTGGACCAGCCACCGTCCTTTTCCATCTGGAGCACGTACTGTCCGGCGTCTGGCTCGATGATCCGGTACACCGCATCGCCCTGATCCTGTGGTTCATCTGAATCGAGAAGCAACGGTGCCCGCGAGCAAAGTGAGCCAAATCCGACATCGACAACGTACTCGTTGCCAGCAAGCGAGACCCTCGTGACTCTATGGGTGCGTGGGACATCGGCATCGCGATTC
>JABGQJ010000062.1 GCA_018648945.1 Victivallales bacterium | reverse complement strand
GCCAACAACATCAACCGCCTGGATTTGGGGCTGATCGCCTTCCGCATGAAGAGCCAGGCGTTCTTCGGCCGGACCATCCCGCTCCTCCGTGCCCGCCATGTGTTCCATCCCGTGCTGTGGAGCTACAGCGCGTTGCACAATGACCCGGCTGTGATCCGGGAGTATCTGCCACATACGCGTCTGGCGGATCAGTGTGGCATGGTCTTCCGGAGCCCCTTGCTGACGGTCGAGCCAGTGCCGCGCGCCCGGTATCAGCACAAGGAGTACTGGCCGCTGGTCAATGCCCGGGCCCACCGGGTGGGTGGCCGTCCCCGCATTCTGAACCGGCAGTTCCATGGGCAGTATATCAGCTACCTGACCACGCTGGCCTACCGTCCCACACTGAAGGACGAGGAGAACCTGACCCTGGCCATGTACCTGCTGCTCCAGGATCGGGTGGACCAGGCGCTAGGCGTCTTTGCCAAGGTCGATCCAGCGCAGTTGGACGAGCGGATTCAATACGACTACCTGAAGGCCTATCTGGCCTTCTCCCAGTCCGATCCCAAGGCGGCGCGACGGATTGCGCGCGGCTACGGCAAGTATCCGGTTCCCCGTTGGCAGAAGCTCTTCGCTGAGATCGTGTCCCAGTGCGACGAGATTGATGGCGACACCACCGCCGTGATCGACAAGGAGGACCGCACGCAAACCCAAACCGCGCTGGCGGCGACGCAACCTAGCTTCGAGTTCGTGATCGAGGATGGCGAGATCCGCCTGGACTACCAGAATCTGGAGTCGGTGGAACTCAACTTCTACCGGATGGATCTGGAGCTACTGTTCTCGCGCACTCCATTCCTGATGGACATCTCGGATCAGTTCTCAATCATCCGGCCCAACGCCACGCAGGTGGTCAAGCTGGCCAAGGGCAAGGCGAGTCGGGCCATTGCCATCCCGAGGGAGTTCGCGAAGGTGAACACGATGGTGGAAGTGGTCGGGATCGGGCAGCGCAAGGCCAAGCCCTACTACCCGAACACGATGACTGTCCAGATGATCGAGGCCTATGGCCAGATCAAGGTCACCCAGGCGGGGGGGCGCAAGCCGCTGTCCACTGTATACGTGAAGGTCTACGCCCGGCAGCAGGGGGGCAAGGTGGTGTTTTTCAAGGACGGCTACACCGACCTGCGCGGTCGCTTCGACTATGCCAGCGTCAGCACCGGGGATGTGGGGCAGGTCGAGCGCTTCGCGATCCTGGTGCTGAGCGACACAGCCGGTGCCGTGGTCCGCGAAGCCAAGCCCCCCGCGCGGTAGGCTTCCCAGAGTGGAAGCGGCGTCTCGCCGCTTGGGGGGGGGACCAGCCCCAGAGCGCGGCTGTGGCAACTCGCACTGGAGGGACGGCGGGCCTCCGCCGCGTGACGTGTTGCCCGGCGCGAATGATCCGTCTTGGCGTTGTTTCCCGTCGTCCCGCAGGCTCCGCGCCTGGGGTTGGGGGATGGCGCGGCCTGGGGGCGAACTCAGTACTCCGCGACGATGGCGCAGTGGCAAGAGAAGCTGGGAATGGTGGTGGTGAGCACCCCGTCCGTCGTCGCCATCGGCAAGGTGCCATCGGCGGGAATGAGGTGCAGGGACTTGATCTCCTCGGGCAGGCGGAGTGCCACCTTCACGTTGTGCAGTTCGGGCAGATCCTCGATGACGAGGCAGCGGCCGCGTTGCAGGGGCGACGCGTAGAGAAGATGGAGCACGTAGCGTTGGTGTTCGGGCTGGTGGAGCAGGCTGATGCGACCGCAGCTGGGCATGTCTGCTTCGGCCATGGGGGCTGCGTGTAGCAGACGCAGTGCGTTCGCGAACAACTGGCGGTGGACGATCGCGCCTTGCGTGTAGTACATGCGGTCCAGGGCGTGGGCAAGCCAGATGACGTTGCCGTGGCGAATGACGGCCGGATGAGCGGCATTCTCCAGGCGGTTCGGGGTGTTCTGGTGTCCGCAGTAGGCCCCATAGGTACGGCTGAAATAGGGCTCGCGAAGATGGGCCAGGACGTCGGCGTTCGTGGGTCCGATGCGCAGGGCGGCGGTGTAGTTGAGGAAGGGGGAGGGGACGAGGCCGTTGCCGGCCAGGGCGGCGCCGACCACGGTGAAGTCCATGTCGTAGCTGCCTGCCCCAAGGTAGGTGGCCCCGACATCGACCGTGAGGGCATCCCGGCTGGCGTTGAGCGCGCCGTCGCCAAGGATCAGGAGCTTGCCGCCAGCGGCGACGTATTCGGCGATGGCATCCTGCGAGCTCTCCAGAGCCCCGATCTTGGACGGGACGACGATGGCCTCAAAGGGTGTCAGGTCATCTCCGGGACCCACCACATCGAAGTCGATCTGCTCTTCCATGAGCATCCGGGCGGTGCCTTCGTCTGCGGTGCCCTCATGGGCCAGCCAGAGCCCGAGCGAGGCAACGGGGGTGGCCCCGATCCCGTAGTCCTCGATCTGTTCCACGTATTGGTAGGCGTGGCCGATGTTGGCGTAGGTGCCGAGATCCATCTCGCCGCAGGGGTGGAGCTGGTCGCCGAAGTTGCAGCTTGCCCCGAAGGCGATCATGGAGGCGGCTTCGTACCGGATCGCCTCGGGGGTCTTGAAGCCCCCAAACTCACCCCAGCTGGTGTGGAACTTGCCGCTCATGGCGACGTAGGGTTTCTGCTCCTTGTAGAAGAACTTGGCTCGGATGGGGAATTTGTCGTAGCCGCCCCAGGTGGTCGGCAGATCCTCGAGGTCGTTCTTGGTGTTGATGGAGTAGATGCGGTGCCGGGCGTTTTCGTGCCGGTCGAGGGTGGTGATGCCGTTGAAGTAGACGCTGGCCTCGGGATGTTGGCCGAGGATGAGGCGCTTCAGGTCCTCGGCATGGCGGACGATGGTCTGCGCCCGGTAGTGTTCCACGTCCTGGATGCGTTCCACGTCCAGGCCCGCGTCCTTCATGCCCCGGCGGCAGTTCTCGCAGTAGCACAGGCGCGAGGCCTGGTAGATATCGTACCAGAGGCCATCCACGGGGTAGGTCTGGCAGATCTCCTCGGTCTGGGCGACCATCAGGTCATGGTATTCGCCAGAAGGACAGAGGCACTTCCACTGGAAGATGTGCTTGGGGGCATCGGGGGCCACGTCCTCTGGCCAGGCGCCGACAATGCTGCCATCGGGGTTGCGCATGCACCATTCGGGATGGGTCTCGGCGTCGTAGGCGGACCAGCCCATGGTGAAGTAGATGGGGGCCTTGACGCCGATCTCGTGGCAGGCCTCGATCTGGCCGCCGAGCAGGTCGCAGGTGAGATTGGGATGGGGGTTCCCGATTCTGGTGGGGTAGTAGCTCCAGCTGTGATGCCCCTTGCCAAAGACATTGATCAGGTTCACGTTCCCGAGCTGGAGGGCTTCCTGGAACTGCTCCTTCCTGAAGTGGCTGCCGATGGCGGGCAGGTGCTCGGAGGTGTGAAAGTCGAGATGGATCTGGCGCGAGGGTTCGTGGATCATGGGTCTGCCTTCGACGCTGGGGTTACGTAGGGGTGCAGTGCAGAACAGTAGACCGCAAGGACTACTTGGGCGAGGTCAGTTTGCCGAATTTCATGGGGAAGTGGAAGCCGGGCTTGCCGGGTGGGGAGAACGCGGAGAGCTCCGTGCCGTTGTCGCGGGCGCGTTGGCGGCAGACGTTGATAAACCAGGGATAGGTTCCGCTGGGCTTGCGTCCGGCAATGCCGCCGGGAGTGCCATCCTTGGCGAGGGGGATGCGCAACTCGATGCTCCAGTAGCCCGCGCCCACGTGGACCGCGGCCTTGGCCCCCGAGGACCAGCTGGTGTCGATCCCCTGCCTGCGATCGGCATCGATCAGGGCGCCGCCGGGATTGACGGCGATCTGGTAGTAGGCGTGGGTCTGGGTCTCGAGGAGGACCTCGACGGTGTCCCCCTCCCAGATCCCGAAGTTCCCGTCTTCCGTGGTCGCGATGTTTGGTGGCTTGCCCCGGAGTTCCTGGCAGCGGATGCCAAGATAGAGAGCGTCTCTTCGCCAGACCATGCGGAAGCGGGTGGGGAGAAAGGGCTGGCGACCCGTCTCCACTTCGCGCAGGGGATAGGTGGAGGTGTTCTCCCAGAAGGGCTCGTTCAGCCGACCGTCGAGCTTGAAGCCCTTGATGTCGTTGTCCAGGACCCGGCAGGAGGGGACGTCCGTACGCCCCTTCGCCAGGCGGTCACGAAGCTGGGCGATGGGGGCCACGTAGTCTGCGAGCCCGGCGACGCGCTGTCCGTGAATGGAGTCTCCCGCGGCCTCTTGAGCGGCGGCGAGCAGGGCCAGGGCTTGGCTGATGGGTTTGGGATCGGTGAGCATCTGCTGCCAATGCGTCTCGGCGAAACCGATGAATGCCTTCATCTGTGGTGCCGCGGGGCCGTAGAAGTCGCGGCAATACTCGGCGAGAAGGGCATCCACATCCTGGTCCGCATCCCAATACAAACGCGAGGTGAAGTAGGCATTGAGATGGTTGAAGGCCGGCGCGTGGATGCCGGTGCCGCGGGCCCGGGTCTGCTCCACCATTTCGCCGAGTGAGACGCCTTTGAGCAATTTGAGGTCGCGGGAGATGGCGTGGGGGTAGAAGACGGGAATGCCCTCGTAGGTGCGCCCGGGGCGGCTGTAAAGGTAGTATTCCCAGAGGTAGAACTCGCCGGAGGTCAGTTTCTCCAGCCAGCCTTTGCGGGCGTCCAGATAGAACTTCTCGGTTTCGGGGTTGCCGAAGCTCGCCCGGTGTTGACAGAAACCGACGGCGAGATTGGGGCTGAGCTTGGCGATCCGTTGGGGCGGCAGGAGATAGGAACCGTAGGCGAAGCAGACGATCTTCTTGTCGGGATGGGTCTTGCGGACCTCCAAGGCGACCCGGTTCACGTAGTCCCAGACATAGTTGGAGAGGTGGCCTTTGGGGCTGCGCTCGGGATCTATCTTTCCCCTGCACAGCGGGCACTCGCAGATCCGTGTATAGCCATCGGCGGCCATGACGCTGATCATGGGTTCATCGGGGTAGATGCGGAAGAAGGAGCGGATGAACTTCACATTGGCGGCGAAGAGTCCAGGCGAGGACAAGCAGGGCTTGCCGTACTTGCTGAACTTCCCACCGGTGAAGCGTTTGCCGCCGTAGAGGGCGAAATACTCAGGGTGATCCCGCTTCACCTCGTCGCGACCGTGAACCAGGCAGATGCCGTGTCCGAGCCAGCGCGAAGCGACGAGGCCGAGGTGATCGCGCCCGGGATTGAGGCCAAGCCGAAGCCGCCAGAGGATGCTCTCCTTGGGGTCGCCGACCCAGACCGGGGAGTAGGGGCCGAATTGGCGGACGGGGAAGTCCGGGCGCACGGTCTGGTCGAGCTTCGGCAGGGGGATGGATGCCAGCTTGGGCACCACTTCGCCCAGCTCCCCCTGCATGTACCAACGGACTCCCAGGCTGCGCAGGAAGCCGTAGACGGCGTTCAGCGAACCCCGTTCGTCATAGTCCCACCAGCCCAACTCCTTGCTGCGCTTCTTGAAGAGGAGGGTGTGTGGGAAGAGCCATTGCTCGCCGGTGAGCGCGTCCCATTCCTCGATCACGCGATCGTGGTCCTTGTAGGTGGTCTTGAAGGGCTGGGGCGGAGTGAAGTCGCTGTCTTGCCCCAGCAGAACCAGCCAGTCCTTACCGGAAACCATGCGGTAGGCGCCATAGCGAAGACCGTCGGCCGTGATGCCCAGCCGTTCGGCCTGAGGACTCTTGCCGACGTAGATGCTGATCATGCCGGCAACTGGCTCGGTCTCGATGGGCACATGAGCCCCAGAGATCTTGAGCAGGTAGTCGCGCAGTTCCTCGGCGGCCAGTTTGACCATGCGCGGTGGCTTCTCGGCGATCACGATCCGGGCCTTGGACTGCCCGTTGCTGACCAGGAAGGCATCGCCAGGGGCTGCCAGAAGACAGATGCAGGCGAAGAATGCCACGGTGATGACTCGGTGGTTCATTGGCGGTCCCTCCCGAGTGACTGCAGGGCTCTCTCGCAGGCGGCCCGGATGTTGCCCGTGACGCCTTCCAGGCGCAGGACTTCCCGGTACTTGGCGGCGGCTTCGGCGGGCTTACCCGCGCTGGCGAGAGTCCCACCCCAGGCCAGGAGCATGCGGCTGCGCCAGTAGGGGAGGGTGACCCGATCCATGGGGATCACTGCCAGTTCCTTGAGCGCGTCGTCGAACTGCTTGCGGCCACGGAGGATTGCCGCCGCGTTCATCGCGGCCTGGGAACGCTTGTAGACATTGCGTTGCCGGTAGACCCGCCGGTAGCAGGTCAGCGCCTTGTCCTCGTCTCCCAGGCGATGCCGGTAGGTGTCACCAAGCGCGATTAGGGCCAGGCCCAGGGAGTTGTCCTCGAGCAAGTGTTCACTGGCCAGTCTCAGATCTCGTTCGGCCGCCTTGCCGTCCTTCAGTGCGTAATACGCCTTGCCTCGGCAGTGGGCCGCCTTGCCGATGAGTGAGTCAGGCCAGGTCGCCAGATCCTCCTTGCCGAAGCGCCCGATCAGCTCCTGCCGCTGCCGGTGATCGGAGAGAATCTGCATCTCTGTTGCCTTGGCCACATGGGGGAGGGGGATCTGGCGGGCCAGCGCGATCGCTTCATCGACCCGTTTCAGCCGGTTGCTGAGGAGGGCCGCCTGCTCCAGGGCGTCTGATTTCTGGAACTCGGACAGCTCGCCCTGCGCCAAGGCGAGGAACGCAACGCGTGCCCTCGCCGCCTGGCCCGCTTTGTCGAGCGCCGCTGCTGCTGCCCGGTCCGCGACATAGTCAGCCCTGGCCTGAGCGGCAGCGATCAGCAAGGCGAGGCAGAGCGGGGCCAGTCTCACAGGTGGTCTCCTTGCTCGGGCAGATGGGCCAGGCACGCAAGAAGATAGCTGGCCCAACTGGCCACGTCAGTCGTCGAGGTCCGGTGCCTGGTCGGGCATCTCGTGGGGGGGAATGGGCAGGCGAGAAGCGGCAGCTCCGGACGCCTTGCGCTTCTCCTTCGCCTGCTGCTTCCTGATCTTGGTGACGATGCCGCGCAGGATCTTGCCGACCTCTTCCGTGCCCTCTTCGAGCTCGGCGCAGACCGGGAGGATCGGGTAGGGCTCGGATTCGCGTAGGCGGGCGAGGTTCTCTTCGGCGTCGTCCATATCCATCTTGTTGGCGACCAGAATGCAGGGGCGTTGCGTGAGCCCTTCCTGGTACATCTCCAGCTCGGCTCGCAGGTGCTTGAGATCCTCCAGGGGATCGCGGTCGTCCGCTCCTCCCATGTCCAGCACGTAGGCGAGGGCATGGCAGCGCTCGATATGGCGGAGGAAGTCGTGGCCCAGGCCCACGTTGTCATGGGCCCCGTCGATCAGTCCGGGAATGTCGGCCACGGTGTAGCGGAAGAAGTCGTCGAACTCCACGACTCCCACATTGGGATGCAGGGTGGTGAACGGATATGGCGCGGTCTTCGGATGGGCATCGGAGATCGCGGTGATCAGGGTCGATTTCCCCGCGTTTGGGTAGCCCACAAGGCCCACGTCGGCGATGGTCTTCATCACGGCGCGCAGGTAGCGCTCCTCGCCGGGCGTGCCATCGGTCGCCTTGACCGGCGCCCGGTTGGTGGAGGACATGAAGCGCGGGTTGCCGCGTCCCCCGCGCCCCCCCTGGGCCACCACGAACTCCTGGCCAGGCTCGGTGAGGTCCACCAGGAACTCGTCGGTCTTCGCATCCCATACCAGCGTCCCCAGCGGGACTTCCACAACGCAGTCATCGCCCTTGTGGCCATGGCGGTCCTTGCCCATGCCCTGGATGCCGCGCTTGGCCTTCCAGTGCTGGCGGAACTTCAGGTTGACGAGGCTTGACTCGCCGGTCACGGCGCGGAAAATCACGGAGCCCCCATGGCCCCCGTCGCCGCCGTCGGGACCACCCCGGGGAACGTATTTCTCGCGGCGGAAGCTGACGCAGCCGTCGCCACCGGCCCCGGCATAGACATACACTTTGGCGCGATCAACGAACATGGGCTATGCCGCATCGAACTGCTTGCGCAGTTCGTCCTTGTCGCGCTCGCGCCGGCTCTCCAGCGATGCGAGTTCGCTGGTGAGCTGGTCTTGCACTTGCTTCAGCTTGGCCGGATCCTGCTCCGCCTTCTGCCGGTCGCTGTCGGCCTGCATCCGTGCCTGGGCCACCCGCGAATCGTACATGCGGTCGACCTCGGCCAGTTGCTCCTTCTGCGGGGCTGTATACTCTCGGATGGGGCTGCCACCCAAACGTTCCATGGCCAGTTCGAAAGCACTCTTCATGAAGGTTCTCCATTGATCGACGCCAAATCGGGCCGGTTGCGCCGTAGTGGTTCGCGGTAGGACTTGAGTGCCACAATGTAAAGGTTGCGCCTTCGCTCCGCCACCGGTGCGGCTCAGCGGGCCCGTCCGCGCAGGAATTCGTCGAGTTCCGCCAGTTGGGCCTCGCCATTGGTCGAGCGCAGCAGCGGGAGCGACTTGCCCTGGCCCTTGAGTAGCCCGTGGTCGGTCTCCAGGTAGGCCCGCCGGTCTCGCACGCGGATGCCAGTGACGCCCGCGGCGCGGGCCAGACAGCGTACCCGGGCCACGATGAGCAGGACCTCGGTGGCTGGCGGTCGCGGGCCGAAGCGGTCCTGTAGCTCCTGCGCCAGGTCGTCCACCTGTTCCAGCGTACCCAGGCGGCTGATCCGTCGGTAGGTGTCGATCCGCCGTCCGTCGCCGGGGATGTAGTCGATGGGGATGCCTGCCGTGCTTCGTCCCTCGCTGTCCTGGACCGCGTAGACCAGGCAGTCGAGATCGACCAGGATGGGACGCACGATGTCGGCATCTTTGTTGCTGAGCCGGGCCACGGATTCCTTGAGCAGCTCGCAGTAAAGCTCGAAGCCGACCGCAGCGATGTGGCCGCTCTGTTCCGAACCGAGGATGTTCCCGGCCCCGCGGATTTCCAGATCGCGCAGGGCCAGCTTGAAACCCGCGCCGAGATGGGTATACCGACGGATCGCTTGGAGCCGCTCGCGGGCGTCCTTGGTGACGATGCTCATGGGGGGCAGGAGCAGATAGGCGTAGGCCTGGTGGTGGTAGCGCCCGACGCGACCGCGGAGCTGGTACATTTCGGCCAGGCCGAAGCGGTCGGCTCGGTCGATGATGATCGTGTTGGCGTTGGGAATGTCGATGCCCGACTCGATGATCGTGGTGCAGACCAGCACATCCGTGTCGCCGGCCACGAAGCGGCTCATCACTTCCTCCAGTTGATGTCCCGCCATCTGGCCATGCCCCATGCCGATGCGTGCCTCGGGGACGAGCTGGCCCAGTTGGCTGGCTTCGCGGGCAATGGTCTGCACGCGGTTGTGCAGGAAGAACACCTGGCCGCCGCGCTCCAGTTCGCGCAGGATGGCCTGGCGAATCAGGTGCTTGTCATATTGGGCAACGATGGTGTTGACCGGCAGCCGCTCGGCCGGAGCGGTCATGATCGTGCTCAGATTGCGGATGCCGCTCAGGCTGAAGTAGAGGGTTCGGGGAATGGGCGTGGCGGTCATGGTGAGGATGTCGAGGCTGGCCCGCAGTTGCTTGAGCTTCTGTTTGTGGCGCACGCCGAAGCGCTGTTCCTCGTCGATGATGAGCAGGCCTAGATCGGCGAAATGGACGTCCTTCTGGAGGATGCGGTGGGTGCCGATCACAATGTCCACGCCTCCTCCCGCCAGCCTCCCCAGCACATGTCGCTGTTCGCCCTTGGTCCGAAAGCGGTTGAGGACATCGATGTTGACCGGGTAGCCCGCCATGCGTTCGCAGAAGGTGCTGTAGTGCTGCTGGGCCAGGACGGTGGTGGGCACGAGCACCGCGACCTGCTTGCCATTGACGACGGCGCGGAACGCGGCCCGCATGGCCACCTCCGTCTTGCCGTAGCCCACATCGCCGCAGAGCAGGCGGTCCATGGGCTTGTCGCTGCCCATGTCCTCGAGAACACTGGCAATGGCTTCCACCTGGTCGGTCGTTTCGTTGTAGGGGAAGCTGTGGGCGAAGGAGGTCTCCCAGTCGGGTGCGGCGGGGAAGCTGGCCCCTTCGGCATTCTGGCGCAGCGCCTCAAGGCGGAGAAGCTCGGCCGCCAAGTCCCACGCGGCCGTCGCGGCTGCTTCCCGAGCGTTCTTCCAGGCCGCGCCGCCGAGCTTGTTCAGCGACGGGAGCTTCTTGCTGCCGCCCACGTAGCGGCTGACCAGGAAGGCCTGGTCCAGCGGGACATAGAGCCGGGCATCGTCGGCGAACTCCAGATCCATGACTTCCTGCAGTTCGCCGGTGATCTCAAGCTGGCTGATGCCATGGAACAGGCAGACCCCGTGGGAGGCGTGGACTGCGTAGCTGCCTTCCTCCAGATCCATGCCATCCGTGCTGGCTTCCTCCAAGCGGTAGCGACTGGTCCGTCGTCGTCGCACATCCGGGGCGCGCCCGAAGGTCTCGCGTTCGCTCAGCAGCACAACGCCGGCGTCGGGGAAGAGCATGCCCGATTCCAGGCGGGCGGACTCGATGGCAAAGGGCAGGTCGCGGGTGGCTGGGTCGTCCCTCACCATCTCGCGGAAGCGTTCCCGTTCGCCATCCTCGGCAAGACAAGCCAAGAGGGCGAAGCCGCGGCGGTGCCAGCCCAGCAGGGCGTCTCGCAACTGCTGCCAATGAAGGGTGGCTCCCTCTTCGCCAAGCTCGGGCAGGAGCATGCTCAGCTCGATCCCGATCCCGACACAGTCGCTGCGCACGTCACGCTCCACCGGGCCCGTGCTTGCGTCGCTGGCCCCGATCTCCCAGGTCAGGAACGAGGCGTTGCCCAATTGGTCGCGGAGAGTGTGCCATCGCTCCTCCAGGTCCGCGTCGCCGAAGGTGGCCAGATGGTCCCCGATCGCCTCGGGCTCGGCGATGGCGAAGGGGATGTCTGCGGCGAAGTAGTCCCGGACCGTGGCGCCCGCCCCTGTGCCGGGGTCGGTGACGATCATGCCCCGAGGCAGAATCCGCAGTTCATCCACCTCCCGGAACGAGCGTTGCGTGTCAGGCAGGAAGAAGCGCATGGAGTCGATCTCGTCACCGAAGAACTCGATGCGGACGGGCGCGTCATAGAGCGGGGAGTAGACATCCATCAATCCCCCGCGGCGGGCAAATTCTCCGGGCGTCTGCACCTCAAGCTCACTGTCATAGTCTAAATCGACTAGGCGGCGGGCCAACGCCTGCGGTTCCCAGCCCGTGTCGCCCACATGCAGGCTGAAGGTTCTTTCGAGGAAGCCTTCCGGCGAGATCACTGGGCACAGAAGGGCCTGGGCGGTGAGTACAAATACCCCCGGTCGGCCGCTGAGAATGCCTTCCAGGGCGGCGCAGCGAGCGGCCTCGTTCTCTGGTTGCCACTGGTTTCGGTTCAGTCCCAGGACCTCTGGTACATACACGACATCCCGTTCGTCGCCAAGTAGTTCGAGGTAGGACTTCAGGTTGGCCCCGAGCCGTTCTGCGCGGGCCACGTCCGGCGCCACCACCAGCAGGCGCTGGCTGTGTTGCAGTGCCAGCCGAGCCGTTGCCGGGGCCAAGCTCGCCTCATCCGGCAGGAGCACCCGCTGGCGCCCGATGCCCTTGGCTCCTGCTCTTGCCCACGCCCCTAGTTTCTGTCGCCAGTCACCCATGCTCCGCCGTACGCTTTGCACCATGGAAAGTGGGCAATATAGTAGCACCGCGTGAGTAGGCGAGGCCCGTGTGCCAAAGGGAAGGCACATGGCTGCATTGGGAACCCTTCGCATTCTGTTCGGTCCCGAACACTGTCTTTTCTCTCCCCCTGCCCATTCTCTTATGGAGAAGCGAATGCGTGACGGTGGCGATAGCATTCGGCATTACATGCACGATATCATGAGGTTCCCTCTCCTCAACGAGGATGACGAGATCCGTCTTGCCGCGGAGATCAGGGATGGGTCGGACGAAGCGAGGAAGAAGCTCATTCGCTCCAACCTGCGTTTGGTGGTGAAGATCGCCTACGACTTCCGGGGCTTGGGCCTCCCTCTCTGTGACCTGATTGCGGAAGGGAACGTCGGGCTGATCCGGGCATCGGACCGCTTCGATCCGGCCAAGGGCGCGAAGTTCAGCAGCTACTCGTCCTGGTGGATCAAGCAGGCCATGCGCCGGGCGCTGGCCAACCAGAGCCGCACTGTCCGTGTGCCCATTCAGTCGGCCGTACGCTTGGGGCGGATGCGCAACGTGGTTCGGGAGCTTGGCGAGAAGCTGGGGCGCGAGCCGACGGATGAGGAGATTGCCACCGCGAGCGAGTTTAGCCCGAAGACAGTGGCTTGGCTCAAGCAGGCCGACGTGCGCGGCGTCTCTCTGAACGAGGCAATCGGGAATGAGGACTCCGGCGAGTACGGTGATGTCATCCCGGACAGCGAGAGCGCCTCCCCGGATGCCATTCTGGAGAAGTTGCTGGTGGTCGAGCATCTCCAGGGAGTTATGCGCGAGAAGCTTGACGAACGGGAAAAGACCATTATAGGTATGCGCTTCGGGCTGGACGGCGAGTCCCCCAAAACGCTGGAAGAAGTCAGCCAGCATGTGGGATGCACCCGGGAACGGGTCCGCCAGATTCAGTATCGAGCCCTGTTGAAACTACGAGCCATGCTTGGCAGCGAAGCGATCCCGATGGGTGGCTGAGAGCTTGAGCGCAACCGACCCGCAAAGGGGGTGAACACATACATGACGGAAATACGTAGCCGCAAAGGTGAACCTGTTGACCGGGCATTGCGCCGGCTGAAGAAGAAGCTGGACAAAGAAGGCACGATGAAGGAACTGCGCAATCGTCGGCACTACGAGAAGCCGAGCGAGGCGAAGCGCCGGAAGACGAGACGCCGCTAGCCTTTCCCCATCGTCTTGATAGACGTACGCAACGGGACGATCACTCAGGTGGTCGTCCCGTTTTCCGTTCCCCACTTCCCCCTTCCGAAACCAGAGAGCACATAAGGAACTGCGCCCATGCGACTGGAACGCAGGAAGCCCCTGACCGCGCGCGTCGGTCTCTTGTCCGTTGGCCATCATGTCTACTGGGACCAGTTTCCTGGACTGCTCGACGAACTGATGGGCAAGGCCGATGTGCTCAAGCAGCGCATCGAGGGGAACGGTGTCGAGGTGGCCGATTTCGGCATGGTGGACCAGGCCGAAGCCGCCTACACCGCGCTTCCCAGGATCCAGGCTGCCGATCTGGAAGTGCTCTTTGTCGATATGGTCACCTATGCGACCAGCTCCACCTTCGGGATTCTGGCCCGGGCTCTGGATCTGCCCATCGTGTTGGTCGCTCTGCAGCCGTTGGCCGCCATGGACTATCCCAATGGCAGTACCTACATGCAGCTCTGCAACGACGACCTGTGCAGCGTGCCGGAATTCACCGGTGTCGCCATTCGCATGGGCCGCCCCGCTCCCCCACTCATCCTCGGCACGCTCTACGACGACTCTGCCGCCGAGGCCGAGTTGGCGGAGTGGTGCGCCATCGCGAAGGTCCTGCACGATCTCCGCCGGGCCCGCATCGGGCACATGGGCCATGTGCTCGAAGCCATGCTGGACATGCATACCGATCCCACCGCCGTGACGGCGGCCTTCGGTTGCCATGTGGTGCAGTGCGAGCCGGACGACATCGCCCGCGCCTACCGCGAGATCGACCCGGCGGTCACCAAAGCCAAGAAGCGCGAGATCCTCGACTTCTTCGATACCCCCGATCCGGTCAGCGATCCCCTCACCAGCCGTCTCACCGACGAGGACTTGACCATGGCCGCCCGGGTTGCGCTGGCCCTGGACCGGTTCGTCGACGAGAAGCGCCTGGATGGCCTGGCCTACTACTACGAGGCCGAGGCCGGCAGCGAAATGCGCCGGGTGGTGACCAATCTCATCGTCGGCAACTCCCTGCTCTGCGCGGCGGGGTTCCCCATGTGCGGCGAGTTCGACATCAAGACCTGTCTGGCCATGCTGATCATGGACCGTCTCGACATCGGCGGTAGCTTCGCCGAGTTCCATCCCATCGACTTCGAACGAGACTCAGTGCTCGTCGGTCATGACGGACCGCACCACCTGAACATTGCCGATGGCAAGCCCGTCCTGCGCAGTCTGGCCAAGTACCACGGTAAGCCCGGGTCCGGCGCGAGCGTGGAATTCCAGATCAAGGAGGGCCCGATCACCATGCTCAGCATCGGGGTGAAAGCCGACGGCACCTTCAAGTTCGTTTTGGCCGAGGGGGAGTCCGTGCGCTGGCCGATTCCGCCCACGGGCAACACCAACACCCATGGCCGCTTCAAACCCGATGTGCGCACCTTCCTCAAGCGTTGGGTTGCCGAAGGTCCCACCCACCACTTCGCCCTCGGGATTGGCCACCACGCGGCGACCATCGCCAAGGTTGCCGACTGCCTCGGTATCGAGTCGGTGGTTGTGGGAAGTGCAGAATGAGGAAGTGAGAACGCGGAATGGGCTGGGACTGTCCGGTCCCGTCCATGCCTGTCCACCGCCTGCGCGGCGTCTCTCTGGTCCTCCCCGCCTACCTTTGCAGCATGTAGACCATCCCCAAGGGGTACTTCCTCATCCACGCGCCATACGCGACGTTCTTCCTGATGCGCCCAATCTTGGGTGGCCACGGATCGTATAGCGTCAGGAACGTCTTGTCGGCCGTGCCGTCGCCTTGCATCGCGGCGATGACATACGCGTGCGCCTTGGGCACGGCGCCAGCCACCCACAGTGGTCCGCGGCGGAGCCGGTTGGCCAGTCCTTCCGTCGTCAAGGACTGAAGTGGGTGCATCTTCAGTCCGTGAGCTTTGGCGAACAGCTGAACGTTCGAAGTGCTGGAATCGAGGCCGCCCTTCGCGCCCACAGTTGCCTTCCCTGATCCCACGGAGCGATCGCCAAACAGCATGGTGGCGGCCGCAGACCAACAGGTCATGCCGGTGGGTTGGGGGAACAGCTTCACTCGGTGACTTATGTTGATTTTCATGGGGGAACTCCGTTCTTCAGCCCAAGGCGTGTTTTCCCGGTTGCCACAATCGCTGGACGGAACCACCGTCCTAAGATATACATAGCCGTCGGCGCGCCGGAAGCAAACGAAAGCCGAAGATGCCTGGGAAAGGCATGAGCTCCCGATGTCGTCACCAGTCTGGGGCGGCTTCCTTCCTGTGCCCTGCCGTTGGGCGCTAGCGGGCAGCTGGCTTGGCCAGCGTCTCGATCTGGGCGGGAGTGAGCACGCGGTCGTAGAGCCGCACCTCGTCGAGCAAGCCGATGAAGTGGGCGCGGTGCTGGTGCTCGTAGTTGCCGAGGGTGAGATGGCGCCCCAAGGGCGCGCCCACGGGGACGGAACGCTCGGTCTTCGCCACCTCCTTGCCGTCCATGTAGATGCGCATGGCTTGGTTGTCGGCCGTGGCAGCCACATGCACCCAGCGCCCCAGAGGCAGAGGTTCCTTGGCCGCCAGGTGGTGGCTCCACTCTGTCTCGGGCACCCCCCAACAGAGGCGCCCGCCGCCGGTCATGCCCAGGCGGAAACCCGAGTCGGTCGTGCCACCGTAGATGCTGTTCACGAACCAGCGGTCGCTCTGCTTTGCCTCATCGGTGCGAATCCAGCAGGAGATGGTCAAATGCTCCGGGAAGAGCGCCGGGTTCTTGCTGGTCTGGGCGCTGCCGCCAGCGCAGACAAGGGCTCTGCCCGCCTTGCCGGGGACCAACGCTGTCTTGCGCAGCCGCGCCCCCAAGCCATGGCCGGACTGATCCACCGCCACGTCCACGTCGCCTTGACCGTCAAAGCTCCAGTAGGCAACCAGCCCCTCTTCCTGGACGGCCTTCTGCGGCTTCGCAGTCAACAGGCGCAAGATGCGCTCGTCCTCGCGCCGGGCGGTCTGATAGAGGCTGTCGTAGGGTCCCAGGCCCACATCGGCAGGCGTCAAGTCCGCGTGTTTCCGAGGCGCGTTGGGGGCGAAGGCCTCGCGCACGGCATCGAGGTAGCCGAAGCCGTACTGTCGATGGGGCGCCAAGTAGTGCCCCTCCCCATATTCGTTCCAGTTGTCCAGGATCACCACGCGGCGGGATAGGCTGCCCTCTGGATACTCCTTGGTGGCCTTGAGAGCGCGCTTGCAGGCCTCGGCGAAGTCGGTGGGCGTATGCCGCCAGATGCTGGCCGAGGGGTGCCAGGGACGGGAGTCCCAGCCCATGGAGACGTTGATCATCTCCGGCAGGATGTTCGTCTTCCTGCGCTCCTTGAGGATCTCCTCCTGCATGCCCACCGCCTTCTCCGAGGAGGGACTGCCGGGCAGGGGCCAGCAATAGGCGAAACTGCAATCAATGCCCAGATCCACCAGGAGTTGGAGATGCTTTGGGTTGCTCCCCCGGTACTCGCCGAGGAGGGTAAGCCCCTTGAATCCCGCATCGCGACAAGCCGCCCGGGCCTTGTCCAGGGCCTGGCGGACCTTGGCGATACTGCCGAGGTCGTTGACCAGGAACTCGGGGCGGTAGATGTAGAGCAGGGGTTTGCCGTCGAGAACCAGGTAGTTGCCGCGTTTGAAGTAGGTTTTGATCCAGAAGGGCAGCAGATTCTGGAGGAAATCCTCTTCCGACGAGATGCCGGACGTGCCCTTGCCCTGGTTCTCCCACATGATTGAGAACTTGAATTGGTCGCCGTAGCGCGAGCGGAACAGTCCATCGTGGATGCCATGGCCGAGCTTGTGCTCCACGGGACCGCCCTGACTGGTGCGATACCAGCAGTAGACGAAGAAGGAGATGCCGTGGTCCAACGACCATTTGATCTCCCAGTCCATCACCTCGGGATCACCCTCATCGTACCAGCCCAGAAGCGGTTTGCGCTTCTCCCACGGCACGATGGGCTCCCAGACGGCGCGCCGGGCGCCTTCCTTCCAGAGCGGGCACATCTGGGCGCCCACCAGGACCTCGGTCTTGACCGGCTCCGGCGGCGGCACATAGGCCAGCTTGCGTTGCGGCACGCTGGGGCGGAACTGCACCTGCCGCCGCTGGGTTACGCCCCCCTTGTCGGTCAGCACCAGGGCATAGTTCCCCGGTGCCTTGGCCTGTACTTGCCAGGTTAGTTCGGCCGACTCGTTGGGTCCCAGGGCCGGGACCGGCCGCGTTGCCCGCCCGGAGAGCGCCAGCCCAGGTCCTGTTTGCAGCATAACCTGTGTTGCCGGTTGGCCCTGATCCGCTCGCAGTCGCAGGTTGACCGTCTCCGGCCGTCCTGCCCGCGGGTAGGCGTTGTCCACTTCGAACACCTTCAATCGAGCTCCCGCCACGCGTTCCACGGGGGTGGCCTTGAACCAACTCGTCGGCGGCGGAGCGAGTACCTGCACGTCCGCCAAGGCTCCCTTGAGCGGCGAACCCCATTCCAGTTTCTTGCCGAGTAGGAAGGGGGCCGTCGTCGGTCGCATCCGCAGACGTCGCTGCTGACGCGCCACCGAATCGCCCACTTGCAGGACCATCTGGCGTCCGTTCCAGCCCGCTTGCACATGGTACCATTGGCCCTTGTTCAGGCGGGGGCCACGCAGGCGGGGCTCCCAGGTGTCGCCTCGGATGAAGAGCGACAGTCGGCCATTCTCCTGCAATGGGTCCAGTCGCAGCAGAAACTGGCCATCCCGGCCTGCCACCAGCATGGGGCCAGTCATGTCGTCCAGCCGCAACCAGAAGTCCAGCCCGAACCCCGACCGGAAGGCCGGGCATTCGGCCGCCGCCAGCTCCATGCCACCATCGCCAGCGAAAGCCGCTGCAGGACCCTTCGGGCTGCGCTCGGACGCGCCACCCGTGCAGGCCATGTGCCGTGTGCCGTGGCTGTCATGGCCCAGGGCTGCACCATCCGCAAAGCCATATCTGGCGACCAGGCCGCCGGGTGCCGACCAGGCGAGGGACGTGAGCAGAATGAGTGGGAGGAACGTTTGCTTCATACCCATGGGCGCGTCTCCATTGCCGTTGCCGTTGCAGGATGATTGTAGTGCCATCTGCCGCCCTCGTCGCCCTCTGCCCTGTCTGCTAGCACAAATATGCAGGCCGAGGTCGGCGGAGTACATTGGGGCGCCTGACTGAGAACCGACCCAGGAGCAATGCCATGGCTCAGTGTGTGAGCGATTCCGTGTGTACCGTGCGAGATGCGTTGGAGTTCCGGCGACCGAAGCGCCTGCCGGTGTACGATGGCTTCTGGAATGAGTTCACCGCCCGTTGGCGGCAGGAGAGGGGGACGCCTGATGGCGATCCGCATGCGTTCTACGGGGTGGACTTGGCGGTCCCGGTGGCCAGCGAGGAGCTCTTCGCCACGCAGAAGGGGATCGTCGGGCAGGACGGTGACTTTGTCCTGAGGAATGATGGCTGGGGGCGCGTGATCCGCACGCAGCCGGGCACGTTCTTCTCTGAACCAGTGGAGCAGGTGCTGGAACAGAAGGGCGACTTGGACGGCATCGAGTTCGATCCGGCGGGCCTGGACTCCCGGTATCCAGGGCTCGTGGCGGCGGCGGAGTCGCATGTGGCGCAGGGCCGGGCGTTGTTCGTGAAGATCGGTGGTGTGTTCCTGCGGACGGCCTACTTCCGAGGCGAAACGGCGTTCCTGATGGACATGGCGGCGGACGAGCCCTTTGCCTGTGCCCTGGCCGAGAAGGTGGGGAGCCATCTGTTGGGCATCGGGCTCGAATCGCTACGCCGGGTTCCCAAGGCGAAGGAGTTTGGCGTGTGGGTGTTCGACGACATGTGCAATCTGCGCAACCCCATGTTCTCGCCCAAGACCTTCGAGAGGGTGTTCCTGCCAGTCTACAAGCGGATCGTCGCCGAACTCAAGGCCGCTGGCGCCCGCTGGGTCTTCCTGCATTGCGACGGCAACCTTGCTCCGCTCCTGGACCTGGTCGTGGAGGCCGGCTTCGATGGGATCAACCCAGTGGAACACTCGGCAGGTCTGCTCGTGCACGAATTGCTGCCCAAGTATTGGGGCAAGCTGCGCTTCGTCGGTGGCGTCTGCAATACCCACATCCTGCCCAGCAACGACAAGCAGGCAATCCGGCGGCATGTGGAGGAGATCATGGAGG
>JABGQJ010000619.1 GCA_018648945.1 Victivallales bacterium | reverse complement strand
CGTTGGCGTCGATCCAACCGGCGATGCTGCCGAGTTCGTGTTTGCGCCTGGCCGCGTCCTTCCGCCCGCTGCCGGGCTGAAGATGCACCGAGATCAGGACGAAATCGGCTCCATTGTCGCCGGACCGGAACGAGAATGCGTAGGGCACGCGTTCGTAGTCCTCGCTGTCGCTGCGGTCTTCAGCCAAGAAACCATGGGGGAGATCGAGGGCGCGGTCCAGCTTGCCCTCGCGGTAGAACGTCACCCACCACTCGGTGTTCGTGCCGTTGGAGTGAATCTTGGTGCCAGTACCAGTGTCTTCCTCGCTGAGCCAGTACGTGAAGCCCAGAGCCTTCATGGCATCGAAGAACTCAGCCGCCTCGGGATCGGGCTTGACCGGCGTGCCATCCGGAAACGTTGCCGGATAGGGCGGCGCGACCAGCTCCTGGACCACGACGATGTCGTAGTCTCTCAGGATGGAAGCAAGGGCCTCGTCGTCTCGGTCCTTGCTGCTGCCCAGGAACTGGATGTTGAAGGAGCAGATCGATATGGTGCTGGAACCGCTGGAAGTGACCGTGGGACTGGGAAGCTCCGGGATCTTCTCAGCGATACGGTCAACAGCCTTCCCCCCTGTTTCCTTCGCGATGCCGAGGCCACGGTCACGGGCGTCACGAAGGGCCTGGTAGGTATTGCCGACGGGACCGGCGGGAATGAATCGACCGGGGATGAACGTGAACCCGAGGACGAGGACAAACAGGACGAGGGCGGCTTTCAACCGCCAGAACCTGCTACGCTCTTTCTTTCCCCTGCCCCTGACTGTCATCGATGGTCACCCACGCCTATCTGATTGAGGATCGACACCTTCTCCGCTGCGGTATGCTGTCGTCTCTGGCTGGTCTTCGGGCTCATGCTGGACTCCTTACTGTGGTCGGAAGGCAGCACCTTACTCACTGGAGGGCGGCTGTCCAGTTCCAGGAGGGGCAGAACAACCCCACACTGTCAGATGGATGGTTTATGGCCTATTCCCTGTATCTCACGGCATACCCAAGTCGTAGCATCTCCTGGTTCACGTTCTTCCCGTTGCACCAGATTGTCACCAGTGGCTGGTTCCAGCTTCCCGCCTGCTTGCCAGACACCTTCAGCTCCCCACCTGCCAAGAGCTTCTTTGTGCTACATGGGAGTTCGTGAGCCATTTTTTGCCGAAAAGTGGGTGACACTCCTGTTGCTGTTGGACACGGTGGCGACGCGATGGTCGAGCATCCACTGCTCGATGGCGAGCCGCCAGACTTTCCGTACGGTTCGCAGGCCGACGTCGTCCATGGCCAGGATGGCTTCGACGGCGACGGCGATGATCTCATCTGTCACTTCCTTTCTGCGGTTGATGTTTACCATAGCGCTTCGCGGGGCCGTGTGTAGGACCTCGCACGAGGTTCTGTTGCCGAGGCATCTGCGGGGGATGTGGTTCCTTTCGTGGACGGCCGCCTCGACGTAGACCTCCATGTGTTCGGTCGAGGATGGGGGCTTGCCCTCGAGGCGGCGCCCGACGGTCGTCTTGATCTCGCCCTGGGTGTGCTCGACCCCGCCGTTGTAGCGGGGATAGCATACGGGGCTGTTGAGGGGCACGACCCAGTGGTCCCCGAGCACGGCGGCGATGGCGGGATGGTTCAGGTTGCCGGCATTGTCCCGTTTGAGGAAGAGCGGCGCACCGTGCATCGCGAAGAGCTGGACGAGATAGCCGGCGACCTCCTCGCCGCACGGCGTGTCGCCGGCGATGGGGGCGAAGATGTAGCGCGAGGCCATGTCGCGCACGGTGACCGCGTCGATCGGCCGCCCGTCCGGGCCCCGCGCCAGGCGGGTGGGATCGAGGGCCCAGACGAGCCCGGGCACGTGCCATTCGACCCGTGCCATACCGTGCCGCCGCTCGCCGTGCAGCCTGTCGCGGACGGCCTGGACCTGGCGCATGAAGTCGCGTCTGGAGATGCTGCGGTCGTAGCGTTCGCGCCACAGGGCGAGCGTTCCCACCGTGCGTCTGACGCCATGCTTCAGGTGCACGAGGTCCTCGAGCAGGGCCTCCCAGTCGGGCGGTTCCGCCTTCTTCGGGCCGGGCGGCAGCAGCAGCGGCTCCAGCCGGGCCGCCCGCCGCTTCCAGCGCATGAACGTGGAGTAGGCGAGATCCGAGGCCCGGCAGAGCTGCCGGTACGTGATGTTGTGCTCCTTTCTCAGCCGTTTCATGAGTTCGACGACCTTGCCCGGGGCTTCCGGGCTTCTTTTTTTTTCTGCGGACTCGGGCGGATCGCGCTGTCAGACATCCCATCGCGTTCCTCCATGCTGCGGAGCCGGTCCCTGATCTCGATGATCCGCTCCTTCACGCTCAACTCCCTCCTCAGGCTGTCCACCTCCCGCTCCAGGCGCGCCGTCCTGCCGTCCGGAGCTGTGGCCGGGCGTCCGGACGGGCGGTCCTCCAGGGCCTTCAGCATCGCCGCCAGGGCGCGCCCCTCCCATTCGTAGTAGGTCTTGCGGGATATCCCCAGCCTCCGGGCCGCGCAGGTGGCGGTAAGGAGGCCTGCCCGTACCTGGACGATCATCTCCGCGCGGCGTCGGGCGGCCTTGCCCGGCGCGCGGCGCGTTGCTGTCCGCGCGCATTCGGTCATGGTTCGTCTCCGCTGTCGCCGACGCAACTGCCCGTTGGTCGCCCGCGGCGGGAGGGCGCGACGTCGGCAACGCGTCCGCTCCCGGTCCGAACAACGCCTTCCAGCCCTCATCGTACACTTTGCGCCGCCGCCTTGCCAACCTGCGGGCACTCGCGCCTTCGTTCAGACCGTCCCCTCCCGCTTCTTCGCCACCTCCGCAAGGCGCTTCCTCAGGGCCGGGGCCACCGTTTCGGAGGCCTCCTCGGCCAGCCCCCTCTTCTCCAGCAGCCTCTGCAGCCTGCCGTTCAGCGCCGCCGACCGGGGCCGCTTCCTCCTGCGGTCCTCGAGCGCCTGCAGCATCCCGTCCAGCGCCTGCTTCTGCCAGGCGTTCAGCTGCGTCCAGGTCGTCTGCAGGTCCCGCGCCATCTCGCTGGCCGTCCGCGCCTCGGTCCAGACCGCCAGCACTGCCCGGCACTTCTCCAGCGCCGTGTAGGTCCGGCGCTGCCGCCGGGGCCGTGTCTTCCTGTCCGTCGTGCTCGTCGCAGTGGAGGCCGCCTTGTTCGACATCGTACACCAGCTCCTTTCGTTCGTTGCTCTCATGGTCGTCGACGGTCATGTGCAGCTTGCCCTTGCGCGCCTCCATGACCACCGACTGCCGGTCCAGCCGGCCCACCATATAGAACGGGTGCCGGGGCTTGCCCCGCAGCGCCAGTTCCAGCACATTCTCCTGGATGTCCCGCTCGATCACCTGACGAAGCTCGTGCGCCACCTCGAAGAACCGGTCGGCGGGGCACAGCCCTCCGATGCCCTGGTGCGGGCGGCGATGGTTGTAGTAGCGCACCCACAGCGCCACCCGCTCCCGGGCCTGCTCGAAGCTGTCGAACTGCGCCCGCTCGAGGAACTCGGTCCACATGCTCTTCCAGAACCGCTCGATCTTGCCCAGCGTCATCGGGTGGTGCGGGCGGCTCTTGATGTGCTTCACCCGGTCCTTCGCGAGCTCGCGCTCGAACCGCGTCGTGCCCCGCCAGTTCGTGTACTGCCTGCCGTTGTCGGTCAGCATCTCGCGCGGGACGCTGTACTCGCCGATGGCCCGCCGGTACGTCTCCAGCACGTTCTCGGCCGTCTGGCTGCGGTACAGCCCCAGCGACACCACATACCGCGAGTAGTCGTCCAGGAAGCCGAGCGCGTAGGCGTTCGACCCGGCCAGACGGAACGTGAAGATGTCGGTCTGCCACATCTGGTTCGGCGTCGCCCGCTCGAACCGCCGTGGCTGCGACGGGTTGTGGCGGGGACGCCTCGCGGACTTCTCCACCAGATCGTTCTCGGCCAGCGTGCGGCGCACCGCAGCCTCGCTCGCGGGCAGGTGCAGCATGCGCCGCAGGAACTGCCGGATGCGACGGATCCCGTACCACGGATACTCCGACTTCACCGACAGGATCGCTTCCCTCACCGCCTCGGGAGGACCCTGCGAGGCCCTGCTGGGCGTGCGGTCCCGCAGGCCCGCCTCGCCCTCCGCGCCGTAGCGCTTCGCCCAGGCATGCACCGAGTCCACCGAACAACCCATCTCCTCCGCCACCAGGGCCGCCGGATAGCCCTCCTCCACATGCAGGCGCGCCGCCCGCAGGCGGAACGCCACCGGGTACGAGGCGTGGGTGCAGTTACGCCCGCGCGCGCGCCTCCCGGGAGGCGCAGATCCCGAAGAGGATCGTCTTGATGACTTTGCCTTTGCCATGGTAGCACTTCCTTCCGGTCCACACTTGGGACCATGTTGGGAGTGTTACCCGATTTCGGGCGGGACAAGGGCTCACGATCTGGAAATTAGCACAGTAGAGGAGAAGCGGCACTGAATCCCGTTCAGCTGGACGAGCTTCGCCCTCTGCACAGTCGTAAGCGACTCACCTGACGCATCTGTTCTGCGGCTTTCCTCCGGCGTAGGTTCTTCCTCGCCGGTGCCACCATGGTACCGGCGCATCGGAAACGCAGCATTGACAAGTCATCGACGCGGGCCGAACGGCTGGGGCACTGGCGGAGGCTGGTTCCGGATTGGCGGGGGAGCGGGTGTCGGAAGCGGAGCCGGTTGAGGGGGC
>JABGQJ010000618.1 GCA_018648945.1 Victivallales bacterium | reverse complement strand
ACTCGTCTCGGATGTCTACGAAAGCAACGCCGATCCGCAAGGTCTGTTCCCGGCACTCTTCGCGAGCGGCGTCTGCACGGTCTGCTGCCCGGTGAATCTGCCTGCACTTCGCCGTTCCCGGGTTAGGGTAACCGCCCTGCCATTGCGACAGACCGGAGCAACCCAGCTCCCTTGCCGGCTCGTTGCCGAACAGGAGATTGATGCATGAAGCCCGAACTCACCCAGAACGACATTGCGGCAGGCCTTCGGGATCTGGGACTGAAGGACGGCGACGTGGTGCTCCTGCACAGCTCGCTGGCCAGTATTGGGCGGGTCGGCGGCGGAGCCGATGCCGTGATCGATGCGTTCCTGGCTGTGATTGGGGCAAGCGGCACGTTGGTCGTGCCCACCTTCGGCGCATTGGGGATCATCACCGAGGTGCTCAAGGCGCGGCCCGATGCCGTGCAGAGCATCCTTCCCAAAGCCTGTGTCGCCGCCCTCGGTGCCCAGGCCAAGGTACTGTGCCGCGACCACTGGCAAGCCGAGTTGGCCCATGGGCAGGACACGCCCTATACCCGCATCGCGGAGGTCGGTGGCTATGTGTGTCTGCTCGGCGTGGACCAGGATCGCAACACCACGCTCCACACGGTCGAGGAGCTGGCCCGCCTGCCCTACCTGAAAACCACCGCCCCGATCACCTTCGACACACCGGCTGGCGAAGTCACCAAATCTTGGCCCTTCTTCCCCGGACCGCACCGCGACTTCATTGGGCTCGACCCGCTTCTCCTGCGCGACGGCGAGATGCGGATCGGCCGCATCGGCGATGCGATGGTCCGGCTGATGCCCGCGCAGAAGATCCTGGACGTCGGTGCCCAAGCCGCCAAGGACGACCCCGCGTTCGCCCTCTGCGACAACCCAAACTGCGCCGACTGCCAAGGCCAGCGCGCCGCCCTGCGCCGGGATCGGTTTGCTCGCGAGTCCTTCCAGTTGGCCGCCACCGCCTCGCTGGCCGGGCGCTATGCCGAGGAGATCGCCGAAAACTGCCAGCGGGCCGGAATCACCGCCGTGGAGCTGGACTGTCTGAATGGCAAGCCGGCAACCACCCTCGGTTCCGCCAAAGTGGAGCGGGCGGTGGCTCTCCTGCGCGAGGAGGGGATCAAGGTCTCCGCCTTGCGTCTGCCCTGCGTTCCCAAGGAACTGGGTTCCGCAATCGAGCTGGCTGGCCGCATCGGCGTGGGCCGCATCGTCATGCCCCTTTCCCCGAACGCGTCCCAGCATGTGGCAGCCTGCCAAGCCGCGGGAATCACCGTGTCCTTTGGCAACAGCATCCTGGACTGCGAGGCCGCAACCGAGATCGTGCTGGAGCTTGAGGGTGCCGGACTCGCGTTCAGCCCCGCCGCCTTCGCTCGGGCTGGCGAGAAGCCGTTCCTGCAGAGCTACCGCCGCAAACTGCGGCACAGCATCGACCAGTTGGACATCGAGGACGCCACCTTCGATGGTATCCCCCAGCCGCTGGCCCAAGGCAACGGCGAGATCAAGGAACTGGTCTCCATCCTCCGTTGCCGCAGCTTCTCCGGCTGGTTCGTGCTGAGTGCCACCAACCGCGCCATCGGCTCGCTGCAGGATGCCGTCGGCCAACTAGAACGCGTGCTCGACCAGATCTGAACCACCTACATAAGGTATCTACCACTATGATCTACCGTGAACTGGGCAAGACCGGACTCAAGATTTCCATCATCGGCTTTGGTGGCATGCGCTTCTTCAACAAGGACGAAGCCACCGCCGACGCCACGATCAAACGCTGCCTGGACCGGGGCATCAACTTCTTCGAGACCGGCAGCTACGGCGGTGGCAAGAGCGAGACCATGCTCGGCAAGGCCCTCTGGCAGAACTGCCGGCGCGAAGACGTGGTCCTGGCCGACAAGGCGACCGCCTGCAATCTGCCCACCGGCGACGAGGTCCGGGCGAGCCTGGAAGCAGCGCTGGAGCGGTACCAGACGGACTATTTCGACGTGTTCAACTTCTGGGGCACCAACACCCGCGAGATGCACGAGCATGTGCTCAAGAATGGCCCCCTCGACGCGGTGCTCAAGGCCAAGGAAGAGGGCCTGGTCCGTTCCATCGGACTCACCACCCATGCCCAGCCGGACTGGATTCGGGACTTCGTCGACGAGTATCCCTGGGACATGGTCGTGCTCAAGGAACATATGCTCTACTCCCGCCAGCAGGAGACCATCGACCATCTGGGCGAGAAGGGCGTCGCTGTGGTTGTCATGACCCCCCTGGCAGGCGGCGTGGTCTGCCACCCCGGTCCCGAGCTTCAAGCCAAGCTGGACGAGGCGGGCATGACCGGCGCGCAACTCGGTCTCCGCTACCTGGTCGCCAATCCCAACGTCACCTCGGTCATCAGCGGCATGGCCGCGCCAGAGGAAGTGGACGAGAATGTCGTCGCGGGCGAGACCGGCTTGCCGCTCGATGCCACAGAGCAGGCCTTGGTCGATCTGATCCGCCAGAAGACCACCGCCCTCGACGAGAAGTTCTGCACCAGCTGTGGCTACTGCCAACCATGCCCCGAGGAGGTCAACATCCCTGGCATCTTCCGGCTCTGGAACCTCATGCGTGGTTTCGGCAATGCCGAGTACAGCAAGATGGAATACAACAAGCTCTGCGAGCAACGCCACTGGGCCGACTTCCCCGGCTGCTCCGCCGAACACTGCATCGAGTGTGGCGAGTGCGAAGGCAAGTGCCCCGAAGGCCTGCCGATCATGGCAGATCTCAAACGCGCCCACGCCGCGTTAAGCAGGTAGGGGAAGGGCAGAATGCCGGGATCGTAGGGATAGGCCCTCGGGTTGCCCCTTCCCACTTCTGTGCGGACAGCAGTTTCCTGCCACGCTCTGGAAGCGTCTGCTGCCGTGCATGGTGCGGCAAAAGAAGATCGGCCTCCCGTATTTGCGCACTATGGAAATATGGTGTACTAATAGTAGTGTGATCTCTTGGACAGAAGATGCTCTCCCCTTCCCCCTGCCGTTCCGCGTCGCGTCTGTCTGGGATTCTCGGGGTGTTGACAAGATCGGGTCAGGAAGCGAAGGATGGGGCAGATGAAGAAGAATATCCTCGGCAGTAGTGCCGAAAGAGTGAGCCTTCTGGCTGGCGGCGCGGGTGCGATGGCGATGGTGCTCGCACCATCGGTGGACGCGGCCTTGGTGCTGAAAAGGGGCACCGCCTCGTTCACAGCGACGTCACCTGCTCAGAGTGGCACGTATGACGCCATCTGGTTGGATGTGGACGGGAACACAGCCGATGTGGAAGTGGGAGTCACTTTCAATTGGACCTACCAGTTCTTTGTCTGGGCAAACGGTGGGGCAGGTTTCGAGCTCGCGCTCGACACGAGGTCGTTAACCACGGCTTGGTCCAACTACTGGCTTGCCCAGAAATTCACGAATACGGCTGCCGTTGCCACCCATACCCTATGGGGAACCGCCTCACCCTGGGCAAATGTGTTCTACGGTTCGGGTGGTACCGGCGCAACCACATGGGCAGGCACATCCGGTTACATCGGCTACAGAGTACCCGACGGCGGCAGCGGCTACACCTACGGATGGGTCCAGATCGACGTGAATGCCAGTCTCGACGAGGTAACTCTCCTCGGCTGGTCAACCCTCTCTAGTGGCAGCGGGGGCGGCGCAGGTGGTGGCCCGGGCAGTACCTCTGGCACGCCGGAACCGGCAGCTGCCGGGCTTGGCCTTCTCGCCCTCGGCGCGGCTGGTGTCATGCGCCACAAGCGGCGCCGCAAGGACAAGGTGGCGTAGCCCCCTTCCCTATCATGCATATCCCGACGTCCCGCCAGCCATGCACGACCCAGGACCTGGAGTACGGCGTGGCATGGGAGACGGGTGCCTGGGATCGCCGCTATCCATAGCGGCCTCTTCCGGCGTCATCGGTCCACCGGAAGACTACGTCCATGGGAGGAAACAAAGCCACGAAGAGGAACGCCCAAAAACCAGTCTCTCGCCATCGCGCCGGCCCCGCTGTCCCGACGGCCAGGGGAAAGACGGGAGCCGCTATGGATAGCGGCGTTCCCAGGCGCGACCCATGCAACCAGCGGTTCCAGTTGCGATCCCCTTGCAGGCACAGGCATCGACGGGAATGGCTGTGGCCAGCCATCCACGGGGGGGCCAGGCGTGCAAGCCCGGACCCCGGGCGGCCGACAGAAATATCATCCCCCCCGAGGCCGCGGTTTGCATTTCTTCCGAGTTGCGGCATTATTACTTAGTATCATAGAGATGTTGGTGGTTTCAGCCCAGTTTCCCCATTGACCGATCCGTACCTGTGGTGCGTGGACTACACAACGATGTCTCTGCCCGAGGCAATGTGAAGGAAAGCAACGCATGAAGATCCAAATTTCCTCGATGAGTGGCGCAGAGAGGGCCTTGGCGGCAGGTGGGATGGGTGCGTTGGCAGCCATGCTGGGAGCTCCCCAGGTGGAGGCGGCAGTCGTTGTCAGCAATGGAGGGGTGGGGGTAGCAACTCTGACCAACACCACCCAAACGGGTACGGTCGCAGGCGCGTTCATGTACATGGACCCGAACACGACGAACAACGTGGACGTCGCGATCGGGGCCATGGGACCGTCCTTCGCGATTACCATGCGGTACGGTCTCAGCCTCGCCGTCGCTACGGCCGGGAATGCCCAGCGATTTACTGCCACCAGTCTCATCGCTGGGC
>JABGQJ010000617.1 GCA_018648945.1 Victivallales bacterium | reverse complement strand
CATATACTTGTTCCAGTCCGCCGACTGTGGACACCCCGGCGTGTGCTGCCGATGGTTCTTGGCTTCCCAGTACGCCCGCGTTTCTTCGGACACCTTGTCGCTGTCGTTCATGGTACCTTCCTCACGGAATGCAGAAGTCAGGATTCAGGAGTCAGGATTCAGGAGTCGGGATTCAGGAGTCGGAATGCGGAAGTCGGGATGCGGAATGGGCTGGGGTATGCATGGGCGTCCGTCGCCCTGCGGGCTCCGCGCTCGGGGACGAGCGCATCTCCAGGGCCGGGATTGGCACGGTCTGCTTCCGGCACCCTAGTCTTTGAGCATGCTGGACCTCTTGCATCGGTGCGCGAGCAGCGGCGTCCGCTTGGCGGGATGGAGCGGCGGAGCCGATCATACCGCCAAGCATGCACCGTGGGGTCCGGGGAGACGAGTCTCCCCGGCGGGGTCTCGGGGCTGGCCCCGGCTCCGCGAGCATGGCTGGGGTATGCATGGCGGGTTGGCACATGGGCCAGGTCGGTTACTCCACCTCTTGCGCCCGGACGTCGGCGAACTGGACCGTCTGGAGCTTCTGGCCGATGTGGCAGGTGAGGACGGTACCATTGCGCTTGTAGTCCTCCTCGGGCGAGCCCACCAGCTCCACCTTCTGCCAGGTGGCATTGGCCTTCACTGTTTTGCGGTCCACAGATGTGTATGGCTTACCATTCTTCTGGAATACGGCGTTGATCTCCGCGCCCTGTTCGCTGCGGCACCAGAAACTGAGCCGGTAGGTCTTGCCCTTCTTGAGGTCGAGCATGACCGGGCGTTTGTAGGCCGCTGCGGAGACGCGCTCCGGCTTGACGGTCACGGCGACTTCCTGCGCCTCGTCGAACGCCTGGCCGGTGACCTTCACCGGCTTGCTCGTGACGAACTGGTTCGCCCCGTTCAGCAGGATGCCGCCGACCCCGTTGATAATTGGGGCGTCCATGGCTCGCAGATACTTGCCGGTGTGCTGAGCAACCCCCATCTCGGTAAAGATGCCCTCAAAGCGCGCGACGATGGCCGCGAACTCGGGGTTGTTCGCCTGGTTGATGGTCTCGTTCGGGTCCTTCTCATAGTCGTATAGCTCGGCCCCGGCCAGCAGTCCTTTGCGTTCGCCGCGGCGGTAGTTGAGCTGCACCCACTTCACGTAGCGATAGCGTTCGTCGCGGAGGGTGTAGCCCATGACCGGCTGGCCATCGATGTTGCGCGGATACTGCGAGAGAGCCGCCTTGCGGACCGAGGCCTTCGGGTTGGCCATGATCGGTGTCAGGCTCTTGCCTTGGAGATGGGCGGGAATCGGCAGACCGGCCAAGTCGCACAGCGTGGGGAACACATCCACGAACCCAGTGGGCGAGTTGGTCTTCTTACCGCCCTTCCTGGCTGGTGTGGAGACGATCAGCGGGGCGCGCACCGCCTGCTCGAAGTTGGAGTGCTTGCACCACATGGCGTGATCGCCCAGATGCCAGCCGTGGTCGCCCCAGAGACAGACTACCGTCTTGTCGGCGATCCCCAGTTCGTCCAGCTTGTCGAGCAATACGCCCACCTGGGTGTCCACATAGCTCACACAGGCGCGGTACCCATGAATCAACCGGATCTGCTGCGCTTCGGTCAGGTCGCCCTTCACTTGGATGTCGCTGTAGGAACGCAGTTCACCCGAGTTGTGGTAGGCGATATCGACTGGGTCCTTGGCCTTGTCCTGGAAGGGATGGATCTTGATCTTGGCCGGGTCGTAGAGATCCCAGTACTTCTTGGGCGCGACGAAGGGCAAGTGGGGCTTAACAAAGCCAACCGAAAGGAAGAAGGGCTTGTCCGCCTTGGCCAGTTTCTCCAGCATGGCGCAGCCGCCCTTGGCGAGAGCACCGTCGGTGTAGGCATCATCCGGCACATCCATGCACTCGGTGGCGGGTGCTGCCATCGGTCCCGCCGCCTCGGCCAGCGCCCGGTTGCGGGCACTGCCACTCCTGAACTTCTTCCCCTTGATCGCCGCGTTTCCCTTCTTCTTGGCCGCCCGCGTTTCGGGATGGTGGTAGCCCCACATGGGACGTGGTGCCGTGGTGCTGTAGAGGGGTTTCTGCGTGCCATAGCGGATGGACCAGGAGGGCTCATCCAGCTTCTTGTCCACGCAACGGGGATCGTAGGTCTTGCCCAGGCCAGTGGTCTCGTAGCCCTGTTCGATGAAATACTGCGGCATGGAGATGACGGCCGGATTCACGTCCCGCATGCGCGTCTTCAGATCCCAGACGCCGGTGGTGTCCGGGTACATGCCGGTCATCAAGCTGGCGCGTGTCGGGCCACAGACGGCCTGCTGGCAACTGTTGTTAAGAAACACTGTGCCCTGCGCCGCCAAGCGGTCCATGTGCGGCGTCAGCAGTTCCTTCACGCCGTAGCAGCCCAGGAGGGGCTTCAGATCATCCACCGGGATCATCAGGACATTCATCTTGTCCTGGGGAGCGGCGGTGGCTTGGGGGATGAAGGCGCTGGCGGCAAGTGCCGTCGCGGTGGCCATGAATTCGCGTCTACGCATGATCGGCTCCTTGCGGTAAGAGGGTATTACTCAGAGTACGTTTCTTCCCGGCAAGTGCAAGAACGCGAGCCACAAAGAGCCCGTTCCCGAAGGCCACGAAGGGAAGTACCGTTGCATTGCGGCGCGGGAAGCGGTACGGTGGAAGGGTTTACCGGAGATTCCACTGGCATTCGGACGGGCGGGCAGCAGGACGCAACCGGAGGAGTTGGGCATGGAGCAGCTAAACAGGCGGCAGGTGATTCCAGCGGTCATCGCGGTTTGCGTGATTGCGTGCGCCTTGGGGTTCATCTGGCTCAAACGACTGGTCGATCGCAAACGACCGGCCGTCTATGCTCGCGCTCTCCGGCAGGTTGTGGGCAGAGGCGACCTGAAGAAGGCGGAGTGGTGGCTCCGGAATGGGGCCAACCCGAATCTCCCCGCCCAAAGCTCTGGCAGGCTAGCGCTCGAGGTGGCGGTGGTCTCCACCCGGATCAACAAGCGAGAGATCGTTGCTCTTCTCCTGGATCATGGTGCCGACCCAAATGTTGTGATCCCCGACGGCAGGCCTCTCATCGCGTCCGTCATCCTGCATCTGTCGCCGGAGCTTGTCCCCCTGTTCGCCGAGGCCGGAACGGACTTCAACCAGAGGGACAAGGAAGGCAGAACCGTCCTCCACAACGCGGTGGACAGCCATTTGAGGAATGCGGCGGTTTTCGCCGCGTTGCTGGAAGCAGGCGCCGACCCGAACCTGCAGCATAAGGACGGTACCACCGTTCTTCACCAAGTGGCCTGGCAGGGCTTGGGACAGGTCTCGGGCCGCGTGGAGATCATGAAGACACTCATTGCCCATGGGGCCGACCCCAACATCAAGGACAATAGGGGGCGGACTCCACTGGCCGGCGAAGTCCCCGCGAGACTGGTTCCCCTTCTGGTCGAGGCGGGTTCGGACCTTGCAGTCACGGACCACGACGGCCTCACACCCCTCGCGTGGGTCGTCCAGTCTGGGAAGATGTCCAAGACGGCAATCGCCATGATCGACAAGGGAGCGGACGTCAATGTCGAGGACAAGTCGGGCAGTACGCCCCTGTTCTGGGCCGCCACCCATGGCGACGTGGCCTTGGCGAAGGCACTGGTGGCGAAGGGGGCTAGTGTCAACCACGCCAATCAGCGGGGCTTCACTCCGCTGCACAATGCTGCCGGCAACTTCCACAAGGAGACGGTTGCCTACCTCGTCGCGCAGGGGGCCAAGCTGGATGTCCGCAACGACAAGGGATTGACGCCCTCGGCCTACGCCAAGACCCGGAGCGACAGCTTGACGCCGGAGAAGGCAGCGCGCAAGAAGGCCACCTCCGACTGTCCGGAAGCACCGGGCAGCCGGTGATGGAAGCCAATCCTGCGTGCGCTGGGTGAGGCCTACCCCGCCTGCTTGCCGGTCAGCTGGTCGAGGCGGACACGGAAGACAGAGACGCGGTCCACGGCACCCTCGGGGAAGCTGAAGTCCCCGTCGGAGTATTGGGCCATGACCAGGGCCAGCCCGGCGCGTTTGGCCTCCAGGCCTTCGACGAACTCCGCCGTGCCGGTGCCGACTACGCTCCGGTAATGCATGCCCCAGCCGCAGGCCTCCTTGCCCTCCACGAGGTCCAGCAGTTGGTCAAACTCCACGCAGACGCGTGGATTCCGGCGCAGGATATCTAGTTTCCGGCCCTCCACTGCGCTGTGGCAGTAGACGGACTCCCCATCATACCCAAAACACATGGGCACGATGTAGGGCTCGCCCTCGTCACACAACCCCAGCCGACACACTTGGCAGGAGCCGATGACCGCATCGATCTCTGCCCGATCCGTGATCTCTTTCTCGCTTCTTCGCATGGGATGTGCTCCTTTGCGTGGCCGACCACACGATATCCAAGCTAGAGAGGGGTGTTCTTCCACTCGCGGAATGTCCAGGCACCGCAGGCGATGGTGAGCACAAAGCCGATGCCCATCATGATCAGCGAGGTGTCTGCCGAGTTCTCCACCAGCCTGCTCTTGTAGATAGTGCCCCGGACCTTGGCCTTGGGCAGGTAACGGATCCTCACCTTCTGGTTGCTCGGGGGTGACCACTCGGGGGCCACCTTGTCGTAGCCCGCCATCTGCGTGCCGTCTTCAGACTGCCAGGCGTACTTGACGCAGCGGGTGCTAGCGCTCTTCTG
>JABGQJ010000616.1 GCA_018648945.1 Victivallales bacterium | reverse complement strand
CGACCAGCCGACGTCCGCGTCCTCAAACCCCGCGTTCGCCAACGGCAGAGGCGTTTCCGCCCAGACAACACCAACCAAACAAACGAGCAAGCCCGGAAACAGGAACAGCCGCTGCATCATCACCATCCTATAGCCCGTGCCTTGAACTGCAGGCGAGACGCCTACGCTACTTCACACTCGTCATCTGCCAGCCCGGCCATCACTTCCGCCTGGACTGCTCCAGGAAGGCCAGGACGGCTTCGTCGGTGTACTCCACGCGGTGCGAGCCGATGTGCCCGTTACCATAGTCGCCATCGCACGCTTCGAGCATCTTCGCAGCCAACTCTCTGACTCTCTCGGGATGCTCTCCGGCCAGATCGCACTCCTCGCGATAGTCGTCGGGCAGGTAGTAGAGCTGGAAGAGGTCGAGATGGTTGATCCGGCGCAGCTTCCACCCATCCTGATTGACCAACGAAGGCCCATGGGTGAAGGAGGAGTACACCACGTATCCGTGCTGATCCTGGTCTGCCGTCCGGCCCTCGATGGTTGGCAAGAGGGACACGCTGTCCTTTTCCGTAGGCACGGAAGCACGCAGCATCTCCGCAAAGGTGGCAAACAGGTCGTAGTTGGCGAACATGTGGTCGGAGACAGCGCCCGGTTCGACTATGCCAGGCCACCTGATCAGGAAGGGAATGCGCGCGCCCCCCTCCCAGTTCGTCGTCTTCAGCCCGGCCATGCCATCGTTGCCGTCGAACACATCCCCGCACAATGCTGAGTAGAACTTGGTCGTCACATTGTCGATGCGGCTGCCATCGGCAGTCTGGGCCACCCCGCCCGTTCGGCCTGGCTGCTGGCAGTAGACTTGGTGCCCATTGTCGGAGGAGAAGCAGACCATGGTGTTGTCGGCCAGGCCCAGCGCGTCGAGCTCGTCAAGGATCAGCCCGACCGTCCGGTCCAAGCGCAGGATCATCGAGGCGTATTCCTGTTCGAACTGGGTGAGTTCGGGATGGTCCCTCACCTCCTCGGCAATCTCCGAGATGGAAACCGGCCCATGCGGCAGTTGGGAGGGATGGTACAGGAAGAACGGTTCGTCCTGGTGGTCGCGGATGAACTGCAGCACTTTCTCGTCGAAGAGATCCTGCGAGTAGACGGCCTTGCCGGTCATGTCCCAGCGGATGGCATGGTTCTCCGGCGACTCCGCCTGGGGGTGCTTCGCGCAGTCGGGATGGGTGTTGCCTGGGATGTCGATCCGCTCGCCGTCCTCGAATAGGAAGGGCGGGTAGAAGCCATGGCAGCGCACGTGATCGTAGTAGCCATAGTGGTAGTCCCAGCCATGGCGCGCGATGCGTTCGGGAGTCGTGGCGAACCCCCACTCCAGCTTGCCGACCTGACCGGTCACATAGCCAGCCTGCTGGAACAGCTCCGGCAGGAAGACATCATTCTCCCCGGCCTGAATGCCGGTATTGTTGATCGTCTCACGCAGGTCTTCGTAGCTCACCTCTCCGGTTGAGAGCGCGGGATAGACCCCGGCGGTGGTGATGCTCCAATACCCCGCGTGACAGTCATGCCGCCCCAGCAACAGGCTGGCCCTGGCCGGAGCACAGAAGACACAGCCGTAGGAGTTGGTGAAACGGATGCCCTCGGCCGCAATCCGGTCGATGTTGGGCGTCTCGATCAGCTTCTGCCCGTAGCACGACAGCATGCCTCTGCCCAGATCGTCCGCGTAGATGTAGACCACGTTCGGCGCGCGATTGCTCTTCATGGAGAATTGCCTTCAGAGGAGTGGGGGAACCATGGGGTTTTGGGCGAACTCTGGGCGGACTGCCTCCCCATCTCCCATTCTTCCCGTCTTCCATTCCCCATCATTCCATCATTCCATTCTTACCTATCGCTGGGGCCATGCCAGAGGCCATCGGCATCAGCGTGCCAGCCGGGATCGGAGATGCCTGGGGAGATGCGTTCCCAGCCTGCGTCAAGCCGGGCCATGGTCTGGGCCCAGGTGCGGATGCCACCCAGAGCGTCCGGGGCTTCCACATTGCAGGCCCCGACGGCGTTGGCCATACTGCCCGCGTCTTCCAGGCTGGTCCCGCGCATCAGGGCGGCAAGGAACCCGGCGATGGTGGTGTCTCCCGCGCCCGTGGCACCGACGAACCGGTCCTCTTTGTAGATGGGGAACCACAGCTCGCGATCAGCCCAGTTGGCTGGCTCGGCGGGGGTGCTCCGGCCCATGTCGCGGATCCGTTCCACGCCGGCTGTGCGTACGTACATGCCCCGTGCCCCCATCTTGATCGCTGCCACGCCCGCCCCCATGGCGAGCAACTCGTCAGCCAGGGGCCGCAGCGCAGCGGGCTCCATGGCGTCGCCCTCGCCGAAGCGGTCGCGGTCCAGGCAGTAGAGCAGTTCGTCCGCACTGGGCATGAAGACATCCAGGTGGGGAACGGTGCGTTCCAGGATGCCGCGCCAGTCGAGGCCGCCGGCCGGGCCACTTGGATCGGGCATGCCGAGGTCGAGAGAGGTGGTCGTCCCCAGCTCGCGCACGGTCTTGTACATGGCGACCAGTTCCGCGGCGCCATTGGCATGTTGCCCGGCCATGAAGGATGGGTAGCCAAAGTGGAAGAGGTCTGCCGCCGCGATCGTCGCCAGATCCAGATCCGCGCAGACGAAAGTGCTGTTGGCTCCGGGGCAGTGCAGGAAGATCCGGTCGGTGCCGGGGATGTTCACGACGACCGTGTAGGAAGTCGTCTCGCCTGGCGAAACCAGCATTCCCGAGGTCAGTTCGGCCCCATAGCCATCGAGTACGCTACGTACCGCCGCCCCGAAGTCGTCGCTGCCGATCTTGCCCATGAGCGTTGTCGCCACCCCCAGCAGATGCAGGGCCACACCCGTATTGGAGACCGCGCCTCCCGTGGCGATGGTGGCGGAACCCACTTCGTAGAGCCTGCCCGGATCCAGGGGGATCGGGCGGTCGATGTCGGGAATGATGTCCAAGCAGATATGGCCGGCAACCACCGCATGCTTCATGGCACGTCTCCTCGGGGGCGTGTGAGAACGGAATCCAGGGACCACGCGAGCAGTCTAGCCCAGTCGCACGGCCCTGCAAGCCGGTGTGCGACGATGAATGGCACGGGCAATGGAGATCGTCCCCGCTGATTCGTCCGGTTCCCCGTCTCCCCAATCCCCGACTCCGTTACGCTGATGGACGGCGGTGCTACATTGCGGGGCAGTCTGCCACTTCCATGCTGGAGCTTGTGACCATGACCGCCAACGCCATACCCTCGCCCGTCGATGTTCTTGTTGCCGGTGCCGGCACTGCCGGGGTGCCCGCATCCATTCAGGCCGCCCGCGCGGGCACCTCTGTGCTGCTGGTGGAGAAGGGAACCATGCCGGGGGGAACCACGACGGCCGCGCGCGTGCAGTTCCCCGGCATTTTCCATGCGTGGGGGAAACAGGTCATTGCGGGCATTGGCTGGGATCTGGTAGAGCGCTGTGTCGCGGAATGCGGGGGCCCGCTCCCCGACTTCTCGACGCCTCCCGCTGCCCACTGGCAACACCAGGTCAATGTGCAAGGCCCCGTCTTCGCCGCGCTCTGCGACGAGGCCATGCAGCAGGCGGGGGTCGCCGTGCTGTACCACACCATGCTCGGCGCCGTCGAGCGGATCGACGACCTGTGGCAGGTCACGCTCTGTACCAAGACCGGCCTACAGACCATCCGCGCCCGGATGCTGGTGGATTGCACCGGCGATGCCAATCTCGCCGCGCTTGCCGGGTGCGACCTGCGCGTTCCCGAACCTGCCCAGCCAGCCACGCTCTGCTGTCTGGCAGATGGCTATGATTTCGCCACGCTCGACGTATCGGCCATCGAGGAGGCCGCCGTCCAGGCGGTGGCCGAGGGGCGCCTCCAATCCACCGACGCCGGTTGGGATCGGGAGCGCCCGCGCCTTGGTGGGTGGCTTTCCAGTGGTGGCAACAACGCCAACCACATCCATGGTCACCAAGCCCGCACGAGCGAGGGCAGATCCGGCTTGGAGATGGCCGGTCGGACGGCCTTGCTTCGACTCTTCCGCTTCCTTAGGACGCAACCCGGTCTGGCACACCTGCGCATCCGCGGGGTCGCCGCCGAATGCGGCGTCCGCGAAACGGCAACGATCGTCGGTCGTGACACGATCACTGCCGAGGACTACGTCAGCGGTCGGCTCTGGCCCGATCCGGTTTGCCACGCCTTTTACCCTATTGATTTGCACACGTCGGATGGCGAGGGGCTCGACTGTCGGCAACTCCGGCCTGGAATTGTGCCCAGCGTGCCCCGAGGAGCGTTGCTGCCGCAAGGCATCGAGGACCTCGTCGTGGCCGGTCGTTGCCTATCCAGCGACCGTCTTGCCAACTCCGCCCTTCGTGTGCAGGCCACCGCCATGGCCACCGGCCAGGCTGCCGGGGCGCTTGCTGCCCTGGCCTGCGCCCAGCAGACCACCCCCGCCGCTGTCCCCGCGCCTGATCTGTGCGCCTTGCTCGAACAGAACGGAGCGATTGTCCCCGGCAGGTGAGTCCAGCGTGGCGGAGAGCAGCGAGGATTGTGCAGTAATGGTGGATTGGCGTGACCGTCAGCTCGCTGTCTATCCTCAACGGGTACGGGCGCGCGCTCATGAACCCCTGCTCGTCCTGTTGCGTGTTGCTCCCGCGGTGGTATCCTAACCTGGCTAATCCACGCGAATCTACTGCGAACCCGGATTGCACTGCATCTCATCCCG
>JABGQJ010000615.1 GCA_018648945.1 Victivallales bacterium | reverse complement strand
ACCCGCTTTGGGCCGTGGTCGAGGTGGATTTGGCCAAGGGCAACCTGACTGTCAAGGGCAGGGAGACGGAGTGGGTCGGTCCCTCGCCGTGGGAGGTAGGGGCGGACGAGAAGAGGATTCTGCGGACGAGAGTTGCGCCGAAGGTCTCCAACCGGGTGATTCATCTTGGCGCGAAGGGCTGAGCCGGGCGGGCGGGAGCCGCAGGTGTTGCACGACGAACCCCAAGGACAGGAGCCGAACTATGGACATCCCCACCCTCACGACCTTCCTCATGTGGTGCACGATCATCAACCTGGCTCTGTTCACTGCCAGCGCGATCCTCTGCACGCTGGCCGCCGACTGGGTCTACCGCATGCAGAGCAAGTGGTTCCCCATCTCGCGAACCGCATTCGACACCGCGGTCTACTCGTTCTTCGGGGTCTACAAGATCGTCTTCATCGTGTTCGTCCTCGTACCGTACCTGGCATTGCTCATCATGGGGTGAGATGTCGCCATACAAGGAGAGAAGTGATGGGTCTTCTACGCTCTGTATTCGGTCCGTCGAAGGACGAAATCTGGTCGCAGGTCGCAGCTTCCATCGGTGGCGAGTACATCGACGGCGGCTTCTGGAAGACGGGTGCCCTCGTGTTCCAGCACGGCGAGTGGCAGATGGTGCTGGATACCTACACGGTGAACACCAACACCGGCAAGACGCATAGCCACCAGACCTACACGCGGCTGCGGGCGCCGTTCGTCAATCGCGATGGCCTTCGCTTCAACATCTACCGCGCGAGCTTCTTCAGCGGCCTCGGCAAGGTGTTTGGCATGCAGGACATCACCATCGGCGATCCCCTTTTCGACGATCAGTTCATCATCAAGGGGAACAACGAGGAGAAGATCCGGCTGCTCTTCAACAGCGCCGAGATCAAGCGCATGATCCAGCAGCAACCGCGGATTCGCCTCCAAGTCAAGGACGACGAGGGGTGGTTTGGCACGTCCTTCCCACAGGGTGTGGATGAACTGTGCTTCATCTGCGGTGGGGTGGTCAAGGACGCGCACCTGCTGAGGGGGTTGTTCGATCTCTTCGCCGTCACCCTTGAGCGCCTCGTCCAGATCGACTCCGCCTACGAAGACGATCCGAACGTGCGGCTGAAATAGGGCCGCGCTGGCCAAAGCCACGACCGTTCACAACAGGGCACTCCGTGCACATCCAGCTAGAGCTTGGCGTCGGGATGCGCCTTGCGGAAGTCCCTTAGCCAGCGCGGCCAGCCCTGCTCGGGTAGCGGGATCATGTCCAGCCGGTCCTGGAATTCGGCGAGCATGGCGCGGTGGTTGGCGAGGATGCCCACTTGCTTGTTGGCGAGGTTGCGTGTCTCCCAAGGATCGGTCAGGAGGTCGAAGAGTTGGGCGGTGGGGCTGTTGCCGTACTGGATGAGCTTGTGCCGTTTGGAGATGATGGCCCAGCCGCGGTCCGGGGCGCAGGGCCACGCCTCGACGACCACATAGGGGCGCACCGTGGCGTGCTCGCCGAGGACGGCGGGGGTCAGGTCGAGCCCGGTGAGTTTGCCGGGTAGCTTGATGCCCGCGAGGCCGCAGAGGGTTGGGAAGATGTCGATGCCGGAGGCGAGGGCGTCTGGCCGTGCCTGTCCCCGTGGGAGGCCGGGGCCGGCGATGATCAGGGGGACGCGGGCGGCCTCGTCGTAGAGGGAAGCCTTCTGGGTCAGGTGGTGATGGGCGTTGCCTTCACCATGGTCGGAGGTGAAGACGACGACGGTATCGTCCGTGTGTCCGGTCATCTCCAGGGAGTCGAGCAGGTGCCCCAGGTTCAGGTCGAGCATCTCGCAGTAGCGGTAGTACTGGTAGCGGTGCCAGCGCCAGTCGTCTCCGGTCCATTGCTTGGTGTTCTCGTAGACCCAGTGTTGGCGCTGTATCGTCACGAAGGCTTCGGGTTCCGGGGTAGCGATGGCGAAGTTGGGCGGCAAGGGGGGCAACTCGTTCCGCACGCAGTCGGGAAGCGACTGGGCCTCCCCCGAGCGCATGCCGGGGTAGCAGATGTCGTGCGGATTCATGAAGCAGACATGCAGGAAGAACGGCGTCTCGCGGGACAGGTCTTGGAGTACGGCCCGGCAGGTGCGGGAGACGGCGGCATCGCTTACCTCGCCAAGCCGGTTGGTCATCTGCGTGGTCTTGAAGCCGCTGTCCCAAGGGCGGCGGTTGGGTACGTGCCACTTGCCCACATGGACGACCTCGTAGCCCGCTTCGCGGAACCAGTCGCCGTAATTGGGCAGTTCGCGGCGGATGGGATAGCTGTTGCCGATGACGCGGTGTTCGCTGGGCATGCGACCGGTAAACCAGCTGGAGCGGGACGGACAGCAGACCGGCTGCGCGCAGTAGCTGCGAGGGAAGGAGACGCCCCGCGCCATGAGCCGGCGCAGATTGGGCATTTGCACATGCTTCCCACCATGCGCCACCGCCCAGTAGCTGAGCTGATCGCAGTTGACGAAGACGAGGTTCGACTTCGGCCTGTCGCCGGGAGCGGCCGCGAGCACGCTGCCCGTGGCAAGAACGCCAGTCTTGAGGAACGTGCGGCGTCTCATCGCTGCACCTCCTCGACCTTGTCGAGTAGGAGCGCTCGCTGTCGGCCGAAGCAGACCATGCGGATCGCGTCGCCGGATTTGCCGACGAACTCGGTGGGCATGAGTCCCATGCCGGTCAAGAGCCAGCCTCGCCTCGACGTGCTGGCGCGGAGGCGGCAATCGGGATGCATGAGTGCGAGCTCCTCCGAGAAGACGAATGGCTCCTTGGGCAGGTCAGCAACCGTCAGGAAGGGCAGTCGAGCCAACAGGCAGGGGAGAGCGAAAAGCGGGCTGCCCAGTTCCCGACTCAGAGAGTTGCCATTGGCGCGCGTCTGGAGGATGCCATTCCGGTGTGTGCCGTGCTCTTCGGTCGCGAAGTCCAGGTAGGCAGGGCCGCGCCGGGTGCGCCTGAAGCGGCATGTCCAAGAGAGGAGATTCCCGAGGCCATCGGCTTGGCAATCAGCCTCGATGCGGAGTTCCGGGTCACCGGGCCAGACGTCAAGCCTTCGGGTGACTGCGAGCTTCAGACGGTCGGTCGCCCGTCGCACCTCGAACGTCCATATTCCAGCCAGCTTGGCGGTTGGCCGGGGAGGCGTTTTCGAGAAGTCGAGGTCGTGCTGCGCCACTTCCCGGTAGGCGGCCCGCCAGTTGCCCAACGCAGGTAGGGTATCCGGGACTTGCTTGGCGACCTCGAGGATGGCAGGGATCGGTTGCATGGCAAACTGTAGCACGTCTGGACCTTTGGGCCGCATGTCTGCCGGATCGATCCCTGGAGCCTGCAGGCGGACACGGGGGAGTTGCGCGACATGCCTGCCCGCGGCTCTACGGATGCCGGACGTCCAGGATGCGGAGGGAGCCGGCGGGGACGGTGAGGGTGGCACGCTTGGCCTGGACGGACACCTCCTCGCCGGCGAGAATGTCACGGCACCACTCGGGAGACAGATTCTGGAAGAGGATCTCGGCCTGTCTGGGTGCAGGGTCGAGATAGCCAGAGTCGAGGAGGGTGATACGGACGTGGTTGGCATCGAGCCGGACGACGCTCCAGGCCACCTGGCCCTGGACGAGAATCGGCAGCGTGGCGGCGCCGGCCTTGAGCTTGGCCTCCATGGTGGCGCGGTAGTCGGGTGGCGCGATTGGTTTGCCGTTCTCATGGAAGACCGCGCCGTCTGTCTTGACCATCTCGTTTAGGGCCGGGATCGTGCTCAGATCGGTCTCTGCGGGCAGGATGGGGACGAGTCCGTAGGGATAGGTGGGGAGGAAGTCCAGCATGCGGCGCTTGGTGCCGAAGCCGTAGCGACTGAGGTCGTGTTCTGCGGTGGGGGCGGCGGCCCAGTAGGTGTCCAGCCGGTCGAAGACCATGGGCTTCTGGTTGGGCTCGTAGGCATTGATGCTGTGGCCGTTGTTGCCATGTTTGACGAAGGCCTGGGCGGGTTCGCCCATGCCGATGCAGACGGGGGAGAGGGAGAGGAGCTGGTCGCGTTGCGGGATGGCGACGATGCCCTTGTCCAGCATCTTGTAGAGCACGCTGAGCTGGTTGGGATCGCCTTGGTAGCTGTTCATCAGGAACCGGTCGGCACCCAGCGAGGCGCGCAGCACCATGGCTCGCAGCAAGTGACTGTGGAGTTGCTGGGAGGACCACTCCCAGAAGCGGCAGAAGTTGGCGTTGTCGGTTACGGCCCGCGCCGAGATCCGGTCGAAGCTCCCGGCCAGCCAGAGGCCCGTGGTGCCGGCCAGGCTGACGGATTGGCAACGGTCGTTGGTCTCCTCCATGCTGGGGACGATGACGTCGGCATAGTCGCTATCCAGCAGGATCTTGCGCCAGAAGTCGAGGTAGCAATTGGCGTTCCAGAAGACGCTCTTGTTGCGGAGGATGAGCTTGGTCTTGCCGTGCTTGCGACAGAGCTCGGCGACGGGCAGAAGCTGCTTGCGGATGCCGTAGACCATGGCTTCGTTGGTCTGGGTCATTTCCGGGTAGATCAGGGCGGTGAGGGTGGTGGGGGCCGCCTCGCAGATGCGTTTGATGGTGGAGAGTTGCATGTAGAAGGGGTCGTTGCCATGCCCGGCCCAGAGCGCGAAGGGGCGTCTGGCTTTCTCTTGCTTGCGGGCGTAGTCCACGATCTGGTCGGCAGTGTAGTTGTACTTGTGGCGAGTCTCCCGCTTCTTGTCCCAGCCCTTG
>JABGQJ010000614.1 GCA_018648945.1 Victivallales bacterium | reverse complement strand
TCGCCAAGACGAACGCACTGGTCAGAGAGTTCGAATACGAGCCGTGGTAGTGGCAGTTCATCGAGAGTCGGGTGGAGAGGGACAGCCCAAGCTGTTCGGCGGCGACCAGGGCCGATTGCAGCGGCTTCCCATTCACACTGTGGTCGTGCAACCAGTGCGTCCGAGGGCGGGCCTCCTCGGTCTTGTGAGCCGTGCCAACCTTGGTCTCGTAGGTCAGGACGCTGCGCCCACCGCAGAAGACTTCCTCGGTGAAACCAGCACGCTCATGCATCTTCACGCCCGCCGCCGCCGTCCCGGCCTCGCGCATGGCAAAGAAGTAGTAGCGGTGGAAGGTGCAGTCCATCCCCAGCACCTCCTTGGCTGCAGGAGGCAACTTCGGCAGGGCAGAACGGGGAATCAACCGTACATGCGTGACATAGCTCCGGTACTCGGCAGGCTGGCGCAAGACCAGCGACCTGCCCGTGCAATCCGCCGTGTCGAGGTACGTCTCGTGGTGCGCCGGGTAACGGCCATCGAGCTTGCCGCGAAGGAAGGTGAAGTAGGGCTCGTCATCCAGCCGCACGTAGACGCCGCTGGTCAGGCTGTCGGGCATGAACACGCCGAGGCGAATCTCATGAATCCCCTTGACTGGAAGAGGCAGTTCAAGGTCGGGCGCGGTGGTGCCCACCGCCGTCTCCAGACGCCAACCGGTGGGAGACTCCGGGTCCGCAACCCGTTGCCAGGAGCGGGCGGTCTTGTCTTGGGTGATGCCGCCAGCAGGCGTGATGCCGTCGGTTACGGAAACCACGAGACCCTCAGCCGAGAAGACTACGCTGTTCATCACAACGACTCCCAAGAGCGCCAATCTAGCCAAACGCATCTGAATCTCTCCATTGCGCAACGCCCTTTCCGGAAGCGGACATGCTTCGGGCAGAGCGCGCATTGGTCAGCAACATGGCACGAAACGGTAACGATGGCGAACGGCCATGGAACGTAACCGAGACCTTGGACAACTGCCTCGGGACCGCTAGTATGGGGCGTGACAGAACACCCCCCAGGAGAAAATCCAGATGCAGCGAACGTGCCTCGCCATCTTCCTGACTCTCGGCGTCCCATCCCTACTTGCCGCACCGACGCAGGCGAACGGGCACTGGATCCTCGAGAACCCAGCGCTTCGGGTTGTGGTTGATAGCAAGACCGCGAACTGGGATGTTCTCGACAAGCGGTGCGGCCAGCTCTGGCCTCAGGCGACCTCACTCGAGCGCCAGCAATGGGTGGTCCCCATCCGCCAAGCAGCCGGGCCTCCCGTGCTGGATGGTGCGCTCGACGAATGGCCCGGCAGCGGCATCTCCGTCGGCAGCAAGCTGGCCACCACGACGGCTGCCACCCCCACTAGAACCGACGGCGACCAGGACAGCAGCGCCCGCTTCCATCTCGCCTGGGATGCGGCCGGGTGGTGGTTGGCCGCCGACGTGACCGACGACAAGCTGGTCGCCCCACCCGTCGGCGCAGACCTCTGGCACGTGGATTCCATTGAGCTGTGGCTGGGCAAGGAGCACTGGGGACTCGCCCCGGACGGCGACAAGGTCAGGATCGCCTGCTGGTCGAACCCGGCCATGGCCAAGGACTGCCGAGCCGTGGGCCGGGCCACAACGACCGGTTGGCGGTTGGAGGCCTTCATTCCCTGGTCCCGCGTCGCCGCTCTGCCCAAGGGGCCGAGCGCCAACGCCGAACTGCTGCTGGCCGTTGGCGTGAACGATTGTGACGGCGGCCCCAAGCGCCAGTGTCAGCTCTTCTATCCCCCTGCCTACAAGCACAAGGTGATGAACACCCACGCCCTGGCGAGGTTGGGCGCGGCCGACACGAGCATGTCGCCAAGCACCCGCACCCAGCGCCCCACCAAAGTCGTCGTCAAGCGGATCACCGCCCTACCCACCCCCGCCGAGGGAGTACAAGTCGAGTTCGACTACACGGAAAAGGGCGGGGCCGTCCTCCCCCTGACCAGCCGCGTCTGGCTCCTCCCCGGGCAAGCCGATGTGGCCTACGAGCTCTCGGGGGACATCAACAGCAGAATCCAAGAGATCGCCCTCCCCGCTCCCTTCGTGTTGGATGCCCCCAAGGGCGTCCTGGTCATTCCCCAAGGCGCTGGGTTGCTCTTTGGCGTCGAGGAGATCAGCTGGCACGGCGGCAGCCTGGGCGGCAAGATGTCCATGCCTTGGTTCGGCTCGACCGACCTGGCCACCGGCAAGGGCTACATCGGGATCATGGGAACCCCGGACGACGCCAAGTTCCAGGGGGCCAAGGTCGCCGGTACCAGCCGTGAAGTCCTCGCCGTGCAACCGCTGATTGGCCCTCAAAAGGGCAAGTTAGGCTACGCCCGCCGCTTCCTCTACCACTTCGCCGACACGGGTAGCTACGTCACCCTCGCCAAGCGCTACCGGGCGTATGTGAAGCAGGACGGACGGCTGAAGACCTTGGCCGAGAAACGCCAAGAACGGCCCAATATCGACCGGCTGGTCGGAGCGGTGAACATCTACAGCAGCCACTTCGAAAACCTGGAGGAGTTGCACCGCCTAGGAGTCGAACGGGCCGTGGTCTCAGGACACGGCGGCGACCGGGTGCGGCGGATGAACAACTGGGGCTACCTCACCGGACGCTACGACATCTACACCGATCTCTACGAGCCCGGCACGAGACCCAGCACTTGGGAACGCTGCCAGGGCTTCCACTTCGCCGAAGACGTGATCAAGAAGGCCGATGGCTCGAAACAGGTCGGCTGGTGTCCCATTCCCAACGCCAAAACCGGCAAGAAGGACCCCAGCTACGTGGCCTGCTGGAGTTGCGGTCTCCGCGTACTCCGCGAGCGGGTGCCGAAGGTCCTGGCCAAGAAGCCCCTGAATGCCTACTTCCTCGACTGCGTCACCTCGGCGCGGCTCTACGAATGCTACGACCCCAGGCATCCCCTCACCCGCACCACCGACCGCGAGGCCCGCATCGCCCAGTTCGACTACCTGTCAAGTGAACTCAAACTCGTGGTCGGCTCGGAGACCGGGCGCGATTGGGCCGTGCCAGTGGCCGACTACTTCGAAGGCATCATGAGCACGGCCTCCTTCTTCGCCACGCCCAAGGCCATTCACGAGATTCCCTTCGTCTCCATCGAGTCCAACCCGCGCTACGAGGAGTACGCCATCAACCCGAAGCGCCGCGTGCCGCTCTTCCAGCTTGTCTACGGCGACTGCGCCGAGATCACCTGGCGCTGGGGCGACAACACGCACCGCATGCCCAAGCTCTGGGCCATGAAGGATCTCCAGCACATCATCCACGCCTCCATGCCCATGTTCGTGCTCTGGGATGCACACCAGGACCTCTTCCTGGCCAATACCGAACGCTTCAAGGAGACCTACGACAACGTCTGCCGCTGGCGCCGGGCCGTCGGCTACCACGAAATGACCAATCACGAACGCCTCAGCGAAGATGCCATGGTCCAGCGCAGCAGCTTCGCCAACGGCGCGGCGGTGACGGTCAACTTCGCGCCCGGGGAGCGTATCGTGAACGGCATCAAGCTCCCCTCCCGCTCGTTCCTCATCACCGGCGATGCTCCCGAACTGAAGGGCCTCCCCGTCGGCCGCCCGGTCCAAGTCAGTGATCCCTGGGAGCCCAAGAAGCTCGTATTGACCGGCAACACCGGCTTTGAGAAGCGCCCCTTCTTCTGGCGTGCCACCCGAGGCATGAAACTCAGTGTACAAAGCGAGGTCGTGCAAAATGGCACGCACGCCGCGAAGCTCAGTGGCACGCAAGACAACACCTGGTCATTCGCCCGCGCCCCCAATGTGCCGCTCGAAGCCGGGCGACGCTACCGGATGACCTGCCAGCTACGGGTGGATGACATTGCCCCGCCGGAACTCGCCCCCAAGCTGAAATGCGAGCTCCACAAGGACGGCAAGTACCTGGTGAACATCTACACCCATGCCTACGACTTGTCGAAACTCGGCACCTGGCAGAAACTGGAGAAGGTCTTCACCGTCGCCGCAGGTGCAGACAGCGGTGCCCTGGCCCTGGAGAAGCGCACCACCAAGAGCGTCACAGCCACCCTCTACCTGGACGAGGTCAAACTGATCCCCCTCCCCGCCAAGAACCCGTAGCTGCCCGGCGGCGGCAACAATGGTGATGGTGTGTGCCGAGGTCGCGCACCGATTCCCCTATAACATTGAGGATGAACTATGGAACTGTCCGTCAACCTTCTGGGCCTGTATGGCGCTGTCGTCGGCCAACGGCCGGTGACCGTCACGGAAGCCGTGCAAATGGCGGCCGACGACGGCTTCTTCGTCTATGATTTCCCGTTGGCCGACCCGACCTTCTACGACGGCGACTGGCGCGGCGAGATCGACCGTGCGATGAACTGCGCCGCCAGGAACGGCGGCGTGTTCCGGTACGCCCACGTGCCGTTCCAGTTCCCCTGGAGTGACCCGTCGCCCGAGAACTGGGCACGATTCGAGAGGCTCATGTCATTCGCCATCGAGGGTGCGGCCATGCTCGGCGTGCGCTGGGTGGCGCTGCATCCCTACACGACCAACGAGCCTGCCGCAAGCTACGACGCAACGCCCTGCCGAGACGCCGCGCTGGAGCACCTGGGCCCGTGGCTGGAGCAGGCTGACAAACTGGGTGTCCACTTCGCGGTCGAGAATATGCAGGGAGACGCCGCATGCCATCCACGCCGCCGGTACTGCGCCAGGGTAGACGAACTGGTCGAGTT